>DATKWR010000662.1:0-2331 GCA_035529475.1 Sedimentisphaerales bacterium
CGGCATCGGACGACCGTCTCGTCCGGACAGCCCCGCTGCTGGCGATCATCGACGACTGGCGTGCCTTTCTCGACAGCGTCATCCCCGAAAAACAACTCGATCAGTTGCGCGGTCATGGGCGGACCGGTCGACCATTGGGCGACGCAACATTCCTTGAACGTTTGGAGCAACTCATCGGCCGCATCCTTCGTCCAAAGAAGCCAGGCCGCAAACCGAAATTACCCAAATAACCACAATCAGTATTGTGTCCCCTCCCTGAAAGAGTCTCTTGTGTCAAGGAGGGTCTCCGGCGATTTTCGCGATTTTTCCGGGGTGGTTTCTCGGGTAATGTGTGTACGTTTCACGCTGTCCGCACCGGCGGATTGTCAATTGGGCTTGCGATGCGTTACTTCACGTCGCGCTGTTCTCGGCTGGTTTCGTGTAAAACGCTTGCTTTTCAAACAACGTTCGGCCGTTGCGGATTCGGTTACGAGGTCTCGTCGGTCGTTCTTTTCTTTGTGCGACCGTGCCTCAACACATCCCTTCGTGGGGTCCCGCGGACTTGCGTTGGCGTCCGCGCTCGGGCTCAATTTGCCCGACACCGATTAAATCAATTCGACCGCCCACGGACGTCCAGGCCGCTCCATAATCAGGATTACGCCTGAGCGAAATGCCAGGTCAAGGGGACACCTCGAGCCGGCCGGGCGCCGTGGGATTCGCCGTCATCGACGGCGAATCAACACCGTCACGTCGTTTGAGTGGTTTCTCCCGTCTGCTGGTTTCGTTTCGTGCTAAACTTCCATGGCCTGGGCGGAGGACAGGGCAACGGTGGGAACCGACCCGAGCGCCGCGCCAGGGCTCGAAGATGAATGAGGGCGGGCCGGTCGGTTCGCCCTTGTTCTTTGCGCCTTCGGCCATTCATCTTTGAGCTTCATGCGGTAAATCCTTCGGGGGTCTGGGGGATGCCCCCCAGGAAAACAATGCCTTTAGTCCTTTTCTTCAACACGCCGCTTCCGCCTCGCCGCTGAACTGCTCGAATTCCTGGTGCTTCTTGATCGGTGATTCGTATTCGTACTTCCGCTTCTTCTTGAGCATCTGCCAAATGATCGTGGCCATCCGCCGCATGGCCGCCACGCGCGCGATCTTCGAGCCGCGACGCTTCTTGATCTGCTTGTACCACTTGCGCATTTCCATGTCGAAACGAAGCACCTTCACGACGGCCTGCCCGAGCAGATACCGCACGATCTTGCTGCCTTGCTTGGTGATCGAACCGAGCCGCTGCGTGGCCTGGCCCGAGTTGCGGCAGGCGGGTGTCAGGCCCCAATAGTTCGCCAGACTGCCCGGGCGTTTGAAACGTTCGATGCCGCCGATCCGCGAGCTGATGGCCAGCGCACTGTACTCGCCGATGCCCGGCATCGATTGCAGAAGCCGAACCTGCTCGTCGGCTTCCGCCCGGGCGCTGATCTTGTCATTAACGGTCTGCAACTGCTCGTCGAACACGGCCCATTGCGCTAGGAGTTGGTTTACTTCCATTCGATCGATTTCGGATAAATGGATCTCAGCAAGCCACTGACGCACCTTCTTGGTCTGAAAGAGTTTCGTCGGGCGGTCTTGTTCGAGGTTGTGCTTTCGGAGCACTTTGTGCAGCGCATTGAGTGTGGCCGTGCGTTTCTTGGTCAAGACTTGCCGCATGGCCGTCAGTTGCCGATTCTCGGCTTCGCTCGGCGTGGGCGGTTTGATGCGTCGCATGCCGGGCGCCCGTTGCCCGCCGACGAGCCGCTGACGGTTGATCCAAAGCAGGTTGCTCAGGAAGCTGGCGTCGCGTCGGTCGGTCTTCTTCTTCGGCCGGTGATCGGGCTGCGTAATCACGATTTCACGGCAGCCATACTCCTGGAGCATATCAATCAGCCACGGGTTCATGCCGCAGACCTCGACGATCGCCATGAACCCGCCCTCGTCCGCCGCCCGCCGGGCCAGGTCGTCGAAGAACGCCTGGATTTTCTCCCGACGCGTGCTAACCTGTCGTTTGAGGATCGCGTTGCCGTCCTCGGAGCGAAGATTCACGGTAATTTGGCTTTTGTGCTGGTCGATACCAAGGTATAACATCGTAGGATCTCCTTGAAAGGGTTGTGTAAACTCGCGTTTTGTACGATCGGCAAGTTTACGTTTCTTGGAGACCCTCTACTCTTTCATGGTATCTCGATTACCGTCCCCCGATTACCCGATTACCGGCATCGGACGACCGTCTCGTCCGGACAGCCCCGCTGCTGGCGATCATCGACGACTGGCGTGCCTTTCTCGACAGCGTCATCCCCGAAAAACAACTCGATCAGTTGCGCGGTCATGGGCGGA
>DATKWR010000663.1:0-11940 GCA_035529475.1 Sedimentisphaerales bacterium
TCAAGGAGCTTGCTGAAAAGATAAGAGACATGACGGGCTTTGCGGGCAGAATGGTCTGGGATGCGACCCAGCCGGACGGTCAGCCGAGGCGTTGCCTGGATACCTCATGGGCCAAAGAGTTCTTTGGCTTCGAAGCCCAGATGCCGTTCGATCGGGGTCTGCGAGAAACCATCGAATGGTGGAAGACTTACCGAGGCAGAAAGAAGCTCGGATAGACAGCCCTAACCACCCCACCCCGACCCCCGCGACCGGCGGGAGGCGGTTTGTCGTGCCGCGAAACGTTCCTATGTGAGGCGCTGCAGGAATTCGTCGTATGCCTTGCTCGAGACCCTTCGTTTTACACTGTCCAGGGTAGTCAAGGCACGGTCCGAATAGAATTCCGGATCAGCGAATAGAATCGCGAACGGCAGAGCATCCGCCTGAATCTCCGGGCCTTCTGTGACCTCAAAGGCGTGGCGGATCGCATCGGTGAGCTCTGGGATGTTCTCGGGCCAAGAGTAATTAAACAGAATGATCCTGGCCTCGGAGTTGAGCGTCTTGTCTGGTTTGCCCTCTGCCCGGGCGCATTTTGCCAGGAAGGACTCCGCCAAAGGCAGAATGTCGTCCCGACGCTCTTGCAGCGGTAATCCTTCAGTATCCACCCGGTTTGGCGCCGTGCATGAGGCCATCCTGATCTTTTCCAGCCGGGCCGTGGGGCAGCCCAGACCTCCGATGACCGTATAAACGGCCAGGCCGTCCATACTGTCTTCATAGATGCCTCGATAGATGGTCGCTTGGCCGGTCACCTCTGAAAGGACGTCAAACGCATAATCGATGTTATCCTGCAGGCTCTTGACATGCGCCATCAATTCCTTCCCGCCCGTGACGATGCAACCTGCGACTTTGGCTTTCGAGATATCCTCTCCACCGATACATAATGTCCTCTGGATGCTGTGTTCCACGGCCCTGGATATCGCCAGCGTATCATCCAGTCGATCCACCTCCGCAGCGCCCATGATCAGGCACCCGCCGGCGTCCATGATGCAGTCATAATCGGCCGGGTCAAAGCAGGTGTAGGGGCTGCTGAGCCTGCTGAGCCTGTTGAAACTATCAAACAGACTTGCCACAGACGTGTTGATGCTTGGCCAGAAAGACGGCCCTGTCACTCCGGGATACAGCGCATTGATCCTATCATTATCCACAATGACAAGCGGGGATATGTCCCCTGCAGCCGCCATACGGCCTACGGCGGTGGCCACGGCGTGCGCCGTCTCAGCGACTTGCGGGCAACGGGCTTGCGCTGCCGTGGGCAAGGTCATGAGGACACCCACCCTCTTACTCGGTTTCTTCAGTCCGGCATATTGAGCGTATTTTTTCGCCAGCTCAATCAATTCCACAACACTTCCGCCGCCGGCTCGCCCGCCTGCACCGAAGCAGACCATGATGCGGTCCACCTCCGTCTCGAAGGTCTGTTTGATCAGGTGCAATATATCCGCCCGGCGATGCTGAATCGCTCGCCTTGCTGCCTCCACGTCCCCGGAGGGTCCATCGTCCTGGTTTATCTGCAGGAGGCACTTTTGATTGTCGGGAAGACCGAGTGCGTCCAGATCTTCGCCCGTTGTGTCAACCGCCAGGACCTTCTTGTTCCCCAGGTCATAGAAGGACTTCGCGAGGCGTCCTCCACACTGACCGACACCGATCCAGGCATAGCGGCTCGAACCTTTACTGTCGCCCGGCACAGCGGCCTGGTTCTTCATATCAGGTTCTTCGGACTTCAGCCAAGCCTCAAAGTCAAATTCGCGTTTCGGCCGAGCAAGACAGTCCTCTATGATGCGACAATCCGTTGGGGAGCTTCGAGCCGCTGCTCCGCCCGAGCCAGGCGAGGATTCCGTGGCGTTCGGAGGCAGGCCGATGGGTCGGGCGCTGTCCGTTCCCGTCGGAACCGAGTCGGCCGGCTTGGTCTCTTCTTGAGATGTCACCGATCTTTTTGCCATTTTCCGCCGAATGGCCCTAACAGTTCTTCCTTCTTCCGGACAGACAGCCGACCTGGGGCGTATTTCCCGTATGTGCGCGACGATTGTGGCTCACTCAATGAGCACCCACAGCCAGGCAACTGCTCAGCTCTTCCAGGCGGACTCTGGGACTGTCCAAGCCTCCAATGATGGTGTACACCCTGAGACAATCCCTGTCGTCTTCGTAGATCCCTCGATGGATTGTGGCCCGCCCGGTGATCTCCGAGAGCACGTCAAATGCGTAGTCTATGCTGCTCTGCAACCCTTTGGCCTGCGCCATGAGTTTCTTTCCGGCCACGACGATGCAACCGGCCAATTTCGCCGTCGATAAATCGAAACCCCCGGCAAGCAACGTTTTTTCGAGGTTCGTTTTCACGGCCTCCGAAACGGCAAACGGGTCGTCAACGGCCTTTACTTTAGTCAGCCCCATAATGGTACATCCGCCGGACTCCATGATGCCGTTGTAGTCAACGGGATCAAAGGACGTGTAGCGGCTGTTCAGGGAGCTGAGCCTGTTGAAAACGTCGAACAGACTGGCCACCGTGCTGTTGATGCTGGGCCAGAATGACTTGACGGTCATTCCGGGATACATCCTCTTGATTTTGTCGTTATCCACAATGATAAGAGGTGATATTTCCCCGGACGCGGCCATTTGGCTCAATGTGGTGGCAACGCGATCCGCATTCTCGGCGACCAGCGGAGAGTTGGCTTCCCCGACCGTGGGCAGGGTCATCATGACACCGACCTTCCGGTGGGGATTCTCCAATCCGATATACCGCGCGTATTTCCTGGCGACTTCGATCAATCCGACAACGCTTCCGCTGCCGGTTCCGCCGCCGGCGCCAAAGCAAATCATGATGTGGTCAACCTGCGTTCCGAACGTCTGCCTGGCCCGGTGCAAGATGCCCTGTTGGTGCTGCTGGACGGCTCTCGCGCCTTTCTCCATGTCCTTACCGGCTCCGTTCTCTCCCGTGTCCATTAAGAACTTCTGACTTTCGGGTATATTGAGCAAGTCAAGATCCTGGTGCGTCATATTCACTGCCAGCACTTTCTTATACCCCAGGTCATAGAAAGACTTCACCATTCGCCCTCCACACTGACCGGCCCCGATCCAGGCATAGCGGGTTGAGCCCTTGATGTCGTCCTTGACACCAGCCTCTTGCTTGATCCGAGGCTCATAGTGCTCAAGATCCAGGATCGGTACCAACCAATCCTTAACATCAGATTGGTCTTTGGCCTTGGCCGGCTTTCGCCTCTGAGCGGTGGGTTTGCCCGATTTTCCGCTTGTCGGGGCGTTGGAGATAACCCTTCGTGCATTTCTGACGGTTTTCTTGGCCATTGTCTTTCTCCTGCTCTAAGATTCTTCTTTCGCTAAAGCCTTTCTTCGCTGTTCAATCGGTGCTGTTGCCCTATGTGCATATCCGATTTTCCCGGTCTTTATCGACCGGTGTGCGAAGGCAGATAACTTCTTTTTTCCTTTCCTGATTCTCCCAGCGGGCAGAGCCCCGGAATAGCCGTCTCGCAGGCGACGGACCTCGTACTCGCGTATCGTACACGTGCGAGATTACGTCTGAGATCTGCTCAGGATGCTCCGTCGAACGCTTTCAACGGCACCCTTCTCCGACCCGGTCTCTACCTTGGCACAGCCCCCAGGCGCCGGCCCAACTCGGCCACCTTCCGAAGCTCATCCGTGTTCAGCGGCCCTGCCTGCCTTGCGGTTTTCGATACTCGCTCAGAGTCTCTGACGGACACTTTCTCGGGCCGTTCGTGTTCCCTGTCCTTGTGCGGGAATCGTTCATTCTCGACTGTTGATTCGGCCCGTTGTCCTGTATCTTCCTGTCCCTCTCCTTGTGACTGATCCAGCTCCGCAATTCGTCGCGGGAGCTTTGCATGGCCGGCTTCGAGTCCGGCGGTTTGCTTCTGGAGGGACTGCAAAGCCCGTTGGCACTCACCGAACAAGTTCTGGAGCTGGTTCATTTGCTCGCTCAAATTCTCGGCTCGCTCCGCGTTTTCCCTCAGCTTGTCTTCGAGTTGCCTGTGTTGGGTAATGTCCGTGGCAAAGATAACAAGGCCGGTCGCCTTGCCGGCCTCGTCCCTGACGACAACGGCTTTCACGCACGCGGGGAAAGGCGTTCCATCCTTTCGGACGTGTTCCAGCATGCCTTTCAACTGCCCCCTGCGTTCGGTCTCTTCAAGAAAAGGGATCACCTCTGTTTTCATTTGCTCTTCGGTGTGGAATACGCGAATGTGCCGGCCGGCGAGTCCGTCAGTTGTTGAGTACCCGTGCATTTGGGTCCAGGCCATGTTGGCAAACTGAAGGTTCCCGTCAAGATCAACCACAGCGATGCCCTCTGTGGCTTGTTCGGCAATCGCCGCCAGATGCCGGAGGGTGTGTTCAAGCCGTTTGCATGCATCAATCGTAAGATCCATGAAAGTTACTCCTGAAAAGGCGGTACATACCGCCCGAGTTCATACACAGGGCACGACATGGAACCTGTAACCTGCCAATCGATTTGGCACGATGCTCAAAGGCCGTATCTAACCGCGTCCTGATTAAGAGGCGCGACGGCCTCTCTGCCGGCCTGCACGCCCGGCGGCACATTCTTTAACTACCGTCTGTGGCCAGACTATTCTCTCGACGGCTTTTCGCAGGCCGACTCACATTGGTACATCGACACCGATGACCTGGGGCTTTCGCTAAATGACCCGGCGCCCTCAAAAATACGTAGTCACCACAATAGGGAGACTTGGTTCGTTCGGATTAATGTCGCCTCCCGAAATTGCCGAAGTATTGAAAATGGAAAACGTGCTTTTGCATCGGCCTCATCCGGCTCGGGGTCTGCTGAAATTTGAAGGTAGGCAATACGCATGATCCTATATAGCTTATTGGGCATAATCAAGCAGTATTGGGCATTGATATACGATCGGCAGTGGGCAAATTGGGAGTTGCTGACGATAGCCGCCGGGGGGACCGTTCTTCTCATAATAGTAGTGATTGCGTGGCGACGGCTGGAAGAAACCGATGAGAAGCCCGAGAAGGTAAGGATGACGGCCAAGCCGTTGGACGTCACAGATCACCAAAACATACAGCCCCTGCAACGCGAAATCATCAAACGTAACGACACTGAGGCACGGCTCGAGGGGGAGGTCTCAGAGTTGACCGCGGCCAACAAACAGCTTCAGGGCAAAATCTCCGAGCTAACGAGGGCCAACGCACAGCTCCGACAAGAAGGTAGGGTAGATGGGCAATCCTCTGAGCCCAAAATGACCGAGCTCACGCGTGTCAACGTGAGACTCCAGCAAGAGGTTGCCGCAAGTAAGAAAGCCTCTGAGCGATCTAAGCAGGAAATCGCCGAATTGACCGCGGCCAACAAACAGCTCCAGAGCAAAATCTCCGAGCTAATGGTGGTCAACGAACAACTCCGGCACGAAGGCAGGCAGGCTAAGGAATCTTCCGAGCCGAAAGCCGCCGAGCCAATGCTCGTCAACGAACGACTCCAGCAAGAAGTTGCAGTAAGTAAGAAAGCCAGTGAACGTCCCAAGCAGAAAATCGCCGAGTTGATCGCTGCCGGCGGGCAACTCCAGAATGACGCGGCCGAACCGGAGAAAACCGGTCGCAAAGAAATCAGTGAACGACGTAAGGCAAGAGTATCGCGCGTCGAGAAGGTGGTCTCGATGAGCGAGATTAGCTTAAAAGCAAAAAGCCCCGCGCAGCAGCTCAAGGAGCTGGCGGAGGAGATTATTGACTCGAATAGTCAGAAAGGGATCTCAGACAGTTCGGACGCCAGGCGAGATGCCATACTGGAGGCGTGTGATTACCTTGATGCCGACAACGCGGTCATGGCTGTCGAAGCTCTGAAAAAATTCATCAATTCCGTTGAAGCTCAACAGGGTGACAGCGACGAGATTCTGCAGAAAGAAGAGGCGGAAGACCTGATCGCGGCTGCACGAGAAATTATCCACCTGCTGACGGCTGAGTAAGCCGACCTTTGGAAGAACTGGGACGAAGGACTTTGAGTATCGCTTGCCGCCTTGATATACTCCGGCAATCCCGCCTAGACCGCCAGAAGTTCTCTCAAAGCGGGCTGTTCATCCACGACTTGCGCTGCGCGGGGCGCCAAGATAGATTCGTCCGGCGTTCGCGCAGAGGTGGTGACACGTTGTGCGCCCCGGCCTACGGTTTTCCGCCGGCAAGGCTGAAATATTCAAGCACTTTCCAGCCGGACGGCAGAAGTATTGCCGCCAACGCGATCTTCAACGAATCCCCCACAATGAAAGGATACAGCCCCGCAGCCACGACCCCGGCAGTGACGCCCATCAGGCACCATAGCCAGAACAGCCCACAGGCGTAGATGGCGGCGTTTCCAATGGCCATCGCCAGAACGGTCGTTGACATCCGCCGGTCCCATCCTCTGCGGGCCAGCAACCCCGTGATGTAAGCCGCCGGCAAGAAACCGACCAGGTACCCCCCGCTCGGTCCGGCGAATGCAGCAAAGCCGCCTCCGAACGCAAAAACGGGCAGGCCCGCCGCACCTTCTGCGAGGTAAGCGAGCACGGCCAGGCAGCCCCGCCGGGGGCCGAGTAATGCGCCTATCATCAGCACGGCGAAAGTTTGCCCGGTTATGGGGACGGGGCCGAGAGGCAGCAGGACCTTCACCTGGGCGCACAGAGCGATCAGCAAAGAGCCGCCGACAATCAAAGTCAAATCATAGAACTGGGCGAGCCTCTTCTCGCAAGGCCGCCAAAGGTCCGCCGCCGTCACATTCGTTACCATATCTGTCCCGTCATTCCGTAACGCAAAACTCTTAATTCTAATTCACAAGTAAACCATACAAACTAATTATACGCGGGACCTGCTCCGGCGTCAAATGCCATGTTGCGAACCGGGTTCTTCCGTTGAGGAAAAGCCGCTGTCGAATCGGTCCACACACAAGAACTGACCTTCGGGAGTTGGCAAAAACATAGGCCCGCGCCCGATGTTTCGGGCGCGGGCCTGGTTAATCACTACTCGAACCGAAACCTGCCTATTCTGCAGGAACTCCAATCGGCAAAACGCCCGGAGATTACGGAGCCGGGACTGCCGCCGAGACGCTGGTCGGGTCAAAGGCATCCAGCGGGGCGGCCACGACTGGTATGACCGGGGCGCGTCGCAGCCTGATGTCGTCGAAGAAGACTACGCCCGAACCGCCGGGGGTCGTGGTATTGCCTCGCGTGCCGAAGCCGAGGGCAATGCCCGTGACACTTTTGAGATTTACGCCCTGGTCGGCGAGCGTCTGCAAGGGGATGACCCACTCGGTCCAGGTGTCCGTCACCAGGTTCGGATCATCGTTGTAAACCACGGCCGTCGCGCCGCCGGTTACAGCCACGTACATCCGCTCAGAGACGTTGCACGGATCGCCAGAGTACCACAGCGACAACTCTTCGACCCCGTGCCGGGTCCAGTCGCTCGCAGAAGCAAACGTCCTGCTCGCTTCGGAAAACACAAAGTTGTTGTTGTAGAACAATGGCAGCGCCTGGCGGCCGCCGTGAACGGTCACCGTCTCGACGTAATGCTCGCCCACCGTGAAATCGGGGGCGGCATAACCTGATTGGGCTCCGTTGGTCGTGGTGCCGAATCCGTCGATCCACGTGTTCCATATCTCGTCGGGCGAATAGTCGTTGTAGTCCTCGAAACTCTCCACGACGAGGTAGTCGGCGATCTTAATCGCCCGGACTCTGCCTTTGGCAATGCTTCCATCGGCACCGATTTCGTCGATGCGCCAGTAATAGCCCAGGCCCCAATCGAAGCCTTCAGGCGGCGTATAGACGGTACTGTTCTGGCGGCCGCGATACACGCCGGTCGCGTCGGAAGCATCCGCACTCGCGACGGCATCGGCGTCGGCGCCGAAATAGACATCGTGTTGCGGCGCTCCATCGCCCGGTCTCCAACTGACTGAGGTGACATCGTCGATTTCCGTGATTCTGCCGTTGGTGGGCCTCAGATCCCAGGCCATACGAGGATCGCCTCGCATCGCCGCCAGGATTTCCTCCTGGGTCAGGGCCCTGTTATAGATGCGCACGTCACCGAGATCACCGGTGAGTCCTCGGGTGGCAGGATTCTGTGCCCCGTTGAACTCCGTGGCTTCGGAGCCTGCGCCCATCAAGCCAAAACGGGTTTCGCCCGTGCCAAAGGTCGGCCCCCCGACCGCCGGAGGCTCGGGGATACCGTCAATAAAGATCGTTGATGTACCGTTGTTGAACACTCCAGTGACATGGTGCCAGAGTCCGTCGTCCACGCGCGTGACGCTGCCGTAATCCAACTGTTGTTCGGTGCCGGCGTTGATCGTCATCACCTGCCAGCCGACCTGGCCATCGGCGGCGACTTCACCGTTGATCTGGAGGCGATAATACTCATTGCGGTCGAACGAGAGAATGTACTGGTCACCAGGGTCACTCGTACGAACCCAGGCGCACGCCGTGACCTCCCTACCACCCGTGCTGCTATAGCTGAGGTTGTCAATCGCCACGTAGCCGCCATCGGCGAAGTTCAGGGCCTTGTCATTGTCGTCGAGCCAGCCGGGACTGGTCCATTCCGTTCCGAAGAGCTTGCTGTGGTTGGCATGTCCCGACCAGTCGAGCACGTTAGTGCCTGCACCTTCATCGAGCTTCCACCAGGCCACGAGATTGGGATCGGTCGCGACTGGAATCTCGGGCACCGTCGTGAAAGTCCAGACGTCGCCCTTGAGCCACTCAGCGCCGTTGAACGTGTCCACGCGCCAGTAGTATGTGGTTCCCGTGGCAAGCGGCCCGGGATCATACGTTGTGTCCAGATACGGCGGGGCGCCGACCCCGTTGGCTACCTGGTCCCGGTCGGTCCCGAAGTACACGGCGTTCATGATCGTCTTCAAACCGCGGGACCAGCTCAGGTCTATATCTGTGAACTCGGCGGGCCCGCCGTCGGGCGGAACCGGCTCATACGCCATGAGCTCAGGAATCCAGAAGCTCCAGACATCCCCACGCCAGGGGCTGTCCGGGTGGGCGTCGTTGACCTCATCGACGCGCCAGTAATAAGTTGTACCGAAGACCATGCCGTCAGGAGCGGGGAACCCGGGCAAGCCTACAGGCTGGCTGTTTGTCGCAGTGTTGCCTACAAAAGCCGTATCAGCGCTTGCGTTGACGTCCTCGAAGCTCGTGCCAAAGTACACGTTGTGGGAGACCGTGAGCGGGCCGGCAGTCCATCCAAGAGTCCCCCACGTCTCCTCGATCTTCTCGCCGTCGGCCGGAGTTGGGCTGTAGGCGCTGGCTACGTATCCGAGCTTAATAATATCCCGGACTTCAGTCACCGTCAGCTCTCGGTCATAGATTCGGACATCATCGAGCGCGCCGACGAACCATCTGTCGCTGCTTTGATTATACTCTTGGCCAATGACTACGTCGAAATTCTCGGTCGGATGGATCGGATCGGGATCATTACTTCCACCGTTATCGAGCACGCCATCCAAATAGAAGTTCACGCCGGAAGCATATGTCGGGTTCTCCCCAAGTGTGACCACGGCGTGCTGCCACTCACCAGTGGTCAGGGCCGTCCCATTCTGGACATTGCCGCCGCCGGACTCTATGCGCAATCTGTTGTTGCCGCCGTTGAACCTGAACTCCATTCTGTTGCCGGTCCCGGTGCTGCCCCAGCCCACGACCTCACCGTCACCACCGTCGGGACCTTCCTTCCTAATCCACACAGCTACGCTGAAAGCCGGGGTATTCGTCCCGTCGCCAAAAACGCCCTTGTAACCGTCTATCGAGACATAATCGTCGCCGTCGAACTCAAGGGCGTCGCCATGCACTCCGGCCACAAACTGGGGGTTTCCGTGGACCGTGCCGTTCCGGCCGTTGCCCGAGGCGTCAAGCACATCGCCATCGAACTTCCACCAGCCCACCAGGCCCGGATCGGCGGCCTCGGCCGGGCTTGCCCACACCAGGCCCAGCACAAAAACCAAAGATGCCAGACAAATCAATTTTCTACACATAACAGATCTCCTTAAAGAAAAGTTAGATCAGAATAGTAAAGACCTATAAGCGTGTCCGCCTTCGCTACCTCCTGTGTTCATGTCTGCCCAGGACATTTCTTTGCGAATGATGCTGCCTCCTTCCTTGGACAATTCACCCGTAGCACGCAAGGCAAACCACTCGGCCCATGACGCAAGGCTTCGCCGGTCTTAGTTGTATCGCGTTGTTCCGGGTCCTTTTTGATGAGCTTTCGCCAGGAAAACGCGTCAGTCTCTCCCAGCGGGGCGTCAAGGACCTATAAGTATCCGCAGGGTGCTGCTCTGTGAGGCCAAGTCTGGTGCGGATAAGCTTCACTAACCCTATTTATACTATATTATCCAAGCTTCCGTCAACCCAAAAAACCTTGTGCATTGGACAAATCGGCACATCTTCTTGAGAAGATTACGAAAAAATCATAGATTTTGGGACGTGGGAAGCCCGAAGGACTCTTCCCGCGCCAGGCAAAGTCCATAGCTGTTGCCGTCAATAGTCTTTGAAACTCCTCATCCACTCGGGCCAATCGCTGGGTTGGACTCCGCCGGCGGTTGTCCAAGGACCGTTTTTGGGATACTTGCGATGCCACTTGAGCGTCCACAATTCCTTGAGGCCGATGGGCCTGACCGTCCAATCCATGAAGAGCATATTGATTCCCGTCTGGTGCCGGGGGATGACAAAGTGCATCATTTCATAGCCGGCGCCAAGCCATTGGCCGTCGAATTGAGGGGGAGTGATGCGGTTGAAAGTGCGAGACAGCGCACCGGTGTCGCTGGTACGATAGCAGGGCCCGCCTCCCCGCCACATCATATCGGCAAAGACGGGAATGCGAAACGCCCCGCCAACGTCCTTGGTCTTCCAGTTCCAGGGGATCGGACGGCCCTGAATCGCACCCGTGCCCTGGGCGTAATAGAGCCAGTTGTTTCCGCCGTAGCTGGCCTCTTCCCTCGCGTCGAAGACTCCCCCCGATCCCATGATGTACGTGTGTGTGGAATCTCCGTAGGATACATCGCTGGCAGTGCCTGTCGGACGCCGCTTTGGCGCCGATGGGCACAGAAGGATCTGCGACTTTGTTCTGTACTGGGGCCGGAATGCTATCACCCACGTTCCGCGTTTCCAGCCGAGGTCGCCGGCTTCAGGGAAGCGACCATCATTTTCATCGCAGTACATGGACCAGATGGTGCCCCACTGCTTGAGCAATGCCTGACAGGTAACCGACTTGGCCTGCTTCTTGACGCGCGACAGCGCCGGCATCAAGATCCCCATCAGCAGCGCAATGATGGCAATAACCACAAGAAGCTCAATAAGTGTGAATCCCCTTCGCCTGAACATATTACCGCCCTTTCTTTATGAGACCATATTTCCTTCGGTCCTATTCCAATTCGCCGAACTGAAACAGCCCGCACGTAGAATGCGTCGTTGCCGCAAGACAACCTGTAAATCGCCCGTTTGGGTGCTTTTAGACATTCTCGGCCTCGTTTATCCCAAGTGCTTCTGCCAGTTTCCCAGCCAATGTCTCTGCCCTTTCAAGCTCAGCAAGGACCACCGTGTGGTCCTGGTTGACGATTTTCTTCTCAATTCGTTCGTCCTGTCCCGGTCCGACCACAACCACGGGAATCGTTTTGTCGATATCTCGTACATTGAGGATGAACTCCAGGACATCGGCATGGGTGAATTTGCGATCTATGACGACCGCCGCGAATCGTTGGCGGACGAGTTTGTCCAGAGAATGCCTCATGCTCCCCCATACCTGGGGGACAAAGCCGGTGCTTGCGACGGCCTGAACAAGGTCCCGGTTGACGTGGTTGCCCAAAATCAGGACTGCTTGCGAGTTCATGACTTCACTCCTCTGAACAGAAATCCGGGTTGCCCCAACCGGAGGCACAACCCTGCATACCTATAAGAGGCATAGCAATTGACGTGCCAAAGAGCT
>DATKWR010000664.1:0-4285 GCA_035529475.1 Sedimentisphaerales bacterium
GCTCGTTCAGCAGAAGAAGGACCCCGCATACTACGGAAAGACCGTTACCCCCAAAGACGCGGATAAGGTCCTGATGCGATGGAAGGTCTCGGATAGCGAATACCGAGTCATCTTCGGAGATCTGCATGCTGAGACGGTCACCGCCGACGCACTGGCTGAGCTTGAGAAGCTGCTGCCGGAATGACAGCAAAACAACACGTTTTCAAGGCCGGGCCGGATTGGCCCGGCTTTTTTTATGCGCCTTTGTGGACGTAAACCTTATTTTGAAGCATGTAGCATTATAAGTGGCAAAAAAATCTGCTTTATTTATACTAAAACCGTCTGTGCAATCGTGTTATTAGAGATGAACGATCGTTCCTAAGGCAGAAAAAGAGAACCGGCGGATGATAGAAGACGAACTGCTCAAATGGAGATTCAGGCACGGCAGCAAAGATGCGCTGCAGCGTATCTATGAAAAGTACTTAAACCATCTGCTGACGTTAGCCATGGCTCTATTGAATGATGCCGGCCGAGCCGAAGATGTTGTGCACGATGTCTTTGTGTCCTTTGCAGGATCCGCAAAGGATTTTAAGCTCGGCGGAAATCTTAAAAGCTATTTGACAACCTGTGTGATGAATCGTGCAAGAGACCGAATCCGCGCGAACCGGCGAGGCCCGATGCAACTGGATGCAGCGGAATCCATAAGCTCGAACTTGAACGGGCCGGATCACGCGATTATATACAGCGAAGAATCACAACGATTGAATCGCGCGATAGCACAGCTTCCGAACGAACAGCGAGAAGTGATTGCTCTGCGATTAAAAGGCGAAATGACATTCAGGGAAATCGCGAAGCTGCACAATGTCTCGGTCAACACGATTCAGGGCCGGTACAGGTACGGCTTGAATAAACTTCGTACAATACTAAACGGCGAGGTGGAAAAATGAGACCTACTGATAATTTAGAAGAAGCCATTAAGAAGGACTTGAATTTCGCCGCCGGCGCCGAGCTACACGACCGAATGTTAGATGATGTTTTGAACGCACAAGAGAAATCCAGAAAAGCCCATTCGGCTGTCGCCCGGCCGAATCTAAGGAGACAAATCATGAAAAGTCCAATCACAAAACTTGCTACCGCCGCGATTGTGGCTATCGCGTGCTTCATAGGCTTGTCGCTGTGGAGAGGCACAGAATCGGGGATCGCTTTGGCGGACGTGCTCGCGCGTGTCGAGCAGGTCAAGTCCTTCAGATGCAAAGGGAGTGTCACGGTGAATAGTCCAATCGCTCCCGACAAACCCAACCAGTATGAAGTACGCTCTATCTTTTTACTATCACGGGAACATGGCTGCAAAGTCAACGCTGAGATACTGGATCCGAACGGTAGATGGTTGCCTTACGTAGAAGAGTATACATCAGATGAGAAGAAGTCGTGCGTTCGGCTCGCACATACGGAAAAAAAATACATTCGCGAGGAAATTAACCCTGAATGGTTTGAGACACCAGAGAACCAAGAAGAAGATACGAGCGATCCGGGCTACCTTCTCAAAGCTATCATGGCCTGCAAGTATGAGAATCTGGGCCGATCAATCGTAGATGGCGTTGAGGTGGAAGGATTCCGCACGACTGATCCTAACTGTCGCTCGCCGGTGAGTGGGTCCTGGTGGAGTAATCCACAAGTCGATATCAAACTGTGGGTAAGTGTGAAAACGCACTTGCCTGTACGATTCGAGGATTTCAGCAGTTCAATTGACCAAAGGGGTGTTACACACAGCCAGCGCCAAGTGATGTACGATGTTGAGTGGGATGTTCCTGTTACGGCGGCAGAGTTTTATCCGCCGCCCATACCCGAAGGCTATGCAGTTGTGGATCTTCCGAGAGTCGATAGTGAGGAGACAGCCATACAGGGTCTAAGGCGATGTATCGAGCTCTTCGGAAACTACCTTGAGAGCATTAGCGATGACGCGGGCGCAACAGGGGTGATATTCTCTGCGTTTGAAAAGAGTGAAACCCCCGCAGCCCTGCGACTGAAGGAAGAGATAAAAGGGCTTACCGAAGACGAGAAACTCGACAGAGTTACCGATGCCGGGGACTCCATATACCGCCTCATTTGGCTCTATGTTGGGCTTGTTCAGCAGAAGAAAGACCCTGCCTACTACGGCAAGATCGTCACCCCGAAAGACTCGGATAAGGTTCTACTCCGCTGGAAGCTTTCGGACAGCGAATACCGAGTGATCCTCGGCGATCTGCACGCAGAAACGGTTTCTCCGGAGAGACTGGCTGAACTCGAAAAGGCCCTGTCGAAATAGGCGCCGAGACGTGCGAGTCTGGCTCGAATTTTGTGATAGGTCCTTCAAGCGATGGCAAAGCATGAATTGTTTTTGATGGCTTCTATTGGGGCAAGCAGCACAACGGCGACGCCCGTGCTGCCGTTCGCAACGGACTTTCCCAACCCGAGTGGTCCCGCATGGGAGGCTGCTGTCGATGTGTCCCTGCATAGGATGTACGGCAGCATGACAGTGGGCCTGTTATCCGTTGTGATCGTCTGTGTGGTCTGCCTCCTATGCACGGCCGTCTGGCTGCTGGCTGTGCGAGCTTACCTCCAGAGACGCAGATAAGGTTCTGCTCCAATGGAAGCTCTCCGATAGCCGATACCGCCTTATTTTCGGCGATCCGGCGCCAAAACCGGGCGTTCACCTCAAGAAATCTGTTGCAGGTTTCCACGCCGGCTTTATAACATACCGCAATATGATTCACTCATTTGTCAGGAGCAGAAAGATGAAGCGGTATCGATTGATTTCAATTATTGCGATGTGTTTTGCATTTTCAGGCGGGGCCTGTGCTTACGGTGCGGGCAAGAAATACGAGGTTTCGGGCGAGTTGAAGAAGTGGCACAACGTGACGCTGACCTTCACCGGCCCGGAAACGAGCGAAACGGCCGAGCCGAATCCCTTCCGCGATTACCGGCTGGCGGTCACATTCGTGAAGGGCACGGAGCGCTACGTTGTCCCCGGTTATTACGCCGCCGACGGCAACGCAGCCCAGAGCGGCGCCACGTCGGGCAGCAAATGGCGCGTTCATTTCGTGCCGGATGAGGTGGGCCGATGGTCCTTTGGCGCCTCCTTCCGCACGGGGCCTGATATTGCACTGAGCACCAATCGCAGGGCCGGCTCGGGGACAGCGTTCGACGGCGTCACAGGGACGCTTGAAATCGCCGAGACTGACAAGACCGGCCGGGACCACCGCGCCATGGGAATGCTCAAGTACGTCGGTAAGCGCTATCTTCAGTTTGCCGAGACGGGCGAGTACTTTATCAAAGGCGGCGCTGACAGCCCGGAGAACTTCCTGGGCTATGCCGATTTCGACGATACGTACGACGCGGGCGAGCTGAAACGCGAAGGCGAAGCGGCGGGCGACAAATTCATCCACCATTACACCCCCCACGTGCAGGACTGGCGGCCGGGTGACCCCTCCTGGAAAGACGGCAAAGGCAAGGGCATGATCGGTGCGATGAACTATCTGGCCTCCAAGGGGATGAACAGCGTCTATTTCCTGCCCTACAATATCGACGGAGGCGACGGCAAGGACGTCTGGCCCTGGACGAACCCCGAAGAAAAATATCGCTTCGATTGCAGCAAGCTCGATCAGTGGGAGATCGTCTTTTCGCACATGGATAGTCTGGGCCTGATGTTCCACGTCGTTACGCAGGAGCAGGAGAACGACCAGGGGCTCGATGGCGGCGAGCTCGGCCCCCAGCGAAAACTCTACTACCGCGAGCTGATCGCAAGGTTCGCCCATCACCTGGCCCTGACCTGGAACCTCGGCGAGGAGAACACCAACACCACCGAGCAGCGCAAGGCCTTCTGCAAATACATCAAAGACCTGGACCCCTACGGCCACCCGGTCGTCTGCCACACCTTCCCGGGCAAGTACGACGAAGTCTATGAGCCTCTTTTGGGATACGAGTACTTCGACGGGCCTTCCCTGCAAACCAACGATACGCACGCCCAGACCACCAAGTGGCTCGACCGCTCAGCGAGCGCCGGCCGGCAGTGGTTCGTCAGCCTGGACGAGATCGGCCCGGCCCATACCGGCGTTAAGCCAGACAAGGACGACTACTGGCACGATGAGGTCCGCAACAAGCATCTGTGGGGCCACCTGATGGCCGGAGGCGCCGGCGTCGAATGGTACTTCGGCTACAAATGGGCCCATAACGATCTGAATTGCGAAGACTGGCGCAGCCGGGACCATCTCTGGGACCTGACCCGATACGCCTTAGAGTTTTTCCATAAGCACCTGCCTTTCACCGA
>DATKWR010000665.1:0-7677 GCA_035529475.1 Sedimentisphaerales bacterium
GCGGCGAGGGCGACAACGCGGACATCATCAACGAATGAGACATTGCCCGCTGTCGTCGTAACGTGTGAGATTTGCAGGTGAGAGCCAAAATGAGGCGACGGGGTTTTACCATTCCGGAACTGTTGCTGGTGGTCCTTATCATCGGGTTGATCACCAGCGCCGGGACGGGACTCTACGTGGGAACGTTCCGGAGCATGCAGGTCAAGAAAGCAGCGCTGGATTTCCTGCTGACGGCCCGGTATGCGAGGATCATGGCCCTGGAGCGGCAGACGCAGTGCACGCTGGAGCTGGATATGGTCAACCAGGCGTTCTTGCTGACAACCTTGCGCTGGGATGAGGCGAACCAGGAGATGACCCTGGAGATGGTCAGGGACTTGTACTGCAAGCCGGTCCAATTCGAAGGTGAGGTGCAGTTCGAGGCCGCTGATGTTGCACCGGGGGTCTGGGAAACGGGAAACTCGGGTGAAGGGTCTGAGACGATCACCTTCAGCGCAAACGGCACGGCGCAGGAAGCAGTGGTCCAGATTGGCAATGGCAAGACGCATTACACGATAAGTATCGACGCCCCCACCGGCCGGGCAAAGATGTATTTCGGGACGGCAGAGAACGTGAAGGTCACGACGACCGATTTGGATATGGAACGATGACCTGGATGTCGAATAGAAAGAACAAGAGAGGTTTTACGCTGGTCGAGGTCATTGCAGCGAGTATTATCCTCTGCGCGGTCGTGATGATAGCGGGAGCGATAGGAACGCACGCCCTGGTGGGAACGCGCCTCAACAGGCGGTATGAAATGGCGGCGTCGGTGGCCGACCGGCAGCTTAGCCTGATCGAATATGCCGGCATCGATTCGATTGTTGAAATGGGCAGTTTGGACGGGGATTCTGACGAGTTGGGGTATCCGTATCACTGGGAGATCGTGACGGAATACCAGGAAATCGACAATCTGTATATGGTGACGATCATCGTCAGTTGGGCAGAGGGCAATCGGCCCTACACTCTTACGGTCGATACGATGTTCAACGGGACTACGCAGACGGAAGAGGCCGCCGCTACGCAGAGTACGGAGGGGGGGTAGCCGTGAGTGGAAAAACGAAGATGAGCCTGAGACGTGCCGGATTTACGCTGGTGGAGGTACTGGTTGCTTCGACCATTTCAGTGTTCATTGCGTTGGTGGCGGCCGGCGCGATAAGAACCATGACGGCCAGCAACGATGCGGTGGATCAGAATATCAACGCTGCGGCGGAGGTAAGATTTGCAGCCGGCATGATCGCCCGGGACCTTCAGAATTTCTACCGCAACGACAACATAGAGAATACCAAATTGATTGGAACATTAGAGCAACTGAGCGGCGAAACAAGCACCAGTTGTCTGATATTTTATACGGTCAGCCGGGTCAAGGCGCGGGCCGACCAGCCGGAAGGCGATATCTACGAGGTCGAGTATTACCTGGCGCAGGAGGAAGAAAAGTCGATGCTGATGAGGCGCGCCTGGCCAAATCCGAGCGAAGAGCTTGAGCCGGGCGGGATGCTGACGGTCATTGCCGAGGATATCGAGGTCTTCGAGGTGCAGTACTTCGACGGGGAACAGTGGGTGTACGAGTGGCCCGAGGAGATGCAATCGGTGCCCCAACTGATAACAGTGGCTTTGGTGGCGAAGCCGGCCGGAGCGGGTGTTGGACCCGTGGAGTCTTTCATTGTGGCCCTGTCGCGCTCGGAGGGAGGAGATATTACGGCGCTGGGCACCACGGCGGGGACTGATACCGGCCAAGTCAGTACCGGGACCAGCGAGTGAAAGAGAACGCAACAGGGCCTTGCAGGTTGATGGTAGCGATGAAAGTGGTAGCCAACAATAAGAGCAAAGGGCTTGTCATTATCGCGGTGCTGTGGACGGCCGTGGTTTTGACGGTTATGGCGGCGATACTCGGGCGAAAGAGCCGCCTCGATATGAAAGTCTGCCTTGCCCGGATGGAAACCGTCCGCTGCAAGTGGGCGGCTCGGGCGGGGATCGAGAAGGCCATGGCAGTGCTGAAAGAAGATGATGCGACAAGTGACAGTCTGCTCGATTTGTGGAGCGACAATGACGAAGACTTCAACGACGTGCTGCTGGAGAGGTGCTGGTTCAGCGTGCAGGTCATCGATGAAGCGAGCAAGCTGAACATCAATACGGCGACAAAAGAGCAGCTTCTGGGTTTGCCCTACATGCTGGAAGAGATAGCCGATGCGATTATTGACTGGCGGGACACCGATGACACGCCGAGCGGCGCAGGTGTCGAAAGCGGCTATTACGAAAGCCTTCAGTATGGGTACTTGGCGAGGAACGGCCCTTTCAGAACGATCCGCGAGCTGCTCCTGATCAAGGATGTTACCGAAGATCTGTTTTACGGTGAAGATACAAATCTGAACGGACGGCTGGACTACAATGAGAACGACGGCGAGCTGAGTCCTCCGCAGGACGACGCGGACGGCATTTTGGATCTGGGTTGGGCCGCGTACCTGACGTGTTATTCGTCTGACGGCGGCACGAGCAGTTCAGCGCAAAGCTCAGGGAACTCGAGCCAAACCTCCGGTAGTGGCACGGGACAGACCTCCGCAACGTCGGGTCAGACCTCCGGCAGCTCAAATCAGGCGTCGGGCAGCTCAAATCAATCTTCTGGCAACTCGGGACAAACGTCTGGCAGCTCGGGTCAAACGTCCGGCAGCTCGGGGTCGGGGCGAACATCAGGCAGCTCAAATCAATCTTCTGGCAACTCGGGACAAACGTCCGGGGGCTCGAGCCAGACCTCGGGCAGCTCCGGCCAAACCTCCGGCAGCTCAAGTCAGACCTCGGGTGGCTCCGGGCAAACGTCCGGCGGCTCAAGCCAGACCTCGGGCAGCGCGGGGCAGACGACATCCACAAGTACGACGAGCCAGACATCCGCGAAGGTCAACGTGAACACCGCCTCGGACATCGTCCTGGCGGCCCTTCTCGGCGGCGGAGATGATGCCGAGCGTACCGCCCTGGCCATCATCTCCTATCGCGAGACCCTGACGGACGGGATACAAAACATCTCCGAGCTGAGCGAGGCCGCGGTCGTGGACAGCACAACTCTCGAGCAGATTCAGAATTACCTGACGACGAAGTCCAACATTTTTACCATTCGCTGTACGGCAACGGCCGACCGAAACGGACCTTATGGAACGACGCTGCAAACAGAGACGGTCGTGGACAGGAGTTCGACCCCCTGCAAGATACTTTTCTGGTACCAGGAAGGGAATTGATCGTAAATTTTTTCAAGGGCCTGCTATCGCCCGTGGAGTGAGAATTGAACGATATGACTGATAACAAGACAAATGTGGAAACGGGACCATCGGTAATTGCCATTGTCAAAGAGGATGACAAACTCAAGGGCGTGGAGATTCGCAGCAGCAATGGCACGTTTGATCTTCTCTGGACCAGGAGCAGCGAAGACGCAGACTGGGCGCGATTCGCCGCCGAATGCGGCATCTCTGTCGAGCCGGGCGGGTACCCGGATGACGAGGGCGATAAGATGGTTGTCGTCGGCTTTAGCTCGGCCGGCGCTATCTTTCACCGCGTGATGGTGCCCGCGGTCGGACAGAAGGAAATCGCCTCGATTGTGCAATTGCAGGCCGAGACCCGCCTGCCGCTGCCCGGCGATCAGATTGAGATGGCCTGGCGGGCCGACCCGGCGAGGGACGGGCAGATCGGCGTGACGATGGCCGTGGCGAGGAAAGAGTATCTGCGAAAGTTTACGGCAAGCGTGCAGTCCCTTAAACCGGGGCGAATACTCCTGGACTGTGAAGGTATAGTTCAGGCGTGGAGAACGATTTTTGGCGGGACTGAACGCAAAGCTGTTGTTCTGAGCGTCGCTAAACGCAGCGCACACGTTTGTCTGGTGGAAGACGGGCGGCTGAGCAATGCCGTGGTCCTGGATGCGGGCATCGAGGACCTGGCCGCGGACGGCGGGATCGAACAAACCGAAGCGATGGAGATGTTCACCCAGGATATGAGAGGTGTGCTGGAGCTGTTTGGCTATGCCAACCAGGCGGACCTGCCGGTATTTGTCCTCTCTGACGGCAGCGCCGGCCACGTGAGCATTATCTCGGCCCTGAGGCTGGTGCGAATGAACGCACGCGCGGCCTTGCCGCACGTGCACAAGTCGGAATCGGAAGGCGGCCTCGGCGCCGAGGGCCTCTATGACTACCGCACTCCCATAGGGCTTGCGCTGCTGGCCCTTGAGCAGGACGGTGAAGCGCTCAATCTTTTCGAGCGATTGTACAATCTGGAAGGGAAAAAGCAGAAAAGAGCGTGGCTGTACTCGCCCAAGGTGGCGGCTGCCGTTGCGTTCCTGATGCTTGCCCTGCTGGCTATCGTGTCTTTTGCGGTTGACGTGGCCAGTCCGGATGCAATAGAAAAGCGTTTGAAAGCGTCTATTTCCGATGTGGACATGGATCAGTTGCTGGAGAAGAACCGTCTGATACAGGCTACAGCCCGGCAGAGGCCGGATATGCTGGAGCTTCTGGAAGCGGTGAACAAAAGCGGCGGACGAGGTATTACGCTGAACAGCATACTTTTTAAGAAGGGCCAGCCGGTGAGCGTCACAGGGCAGGCCAACAGCAACGACGACCTGAGCAGATTTGAGAAAAGCTTGCAGCAGAACAAGAGTATCGGTGAGGTGAACCCACCCACGGCCACTACGGACAGCAAGACCAGGAAGATTACGTTCACCATAACTTTTCACTATAAGAACTTTACCAAGAAAACGACGAGGGCGAGGAGCTGACACTCGAGGATGCTATGACCACAAAGTTAAGTGCAAAAGACATACGGACCTTGAAAATCGGCGCCATAGGTGCGGTGCTGATCCTTTTGTTCGTATTCGGCTCGAAGTGGCGAGATCGCTGGGCGCAGGCCAGAACTAGCAGAGCTGAGCTTGAGGCCAAGCTGGACGCCATCGACGTGGATAAAGCCAGGCAGGCAGGTTTGGCTGCCCTTGTGCCCGTGTTTGAAATGCCGCAGGCCGAGGATGAACAGAAATTCCTGTTCCGCGAGAAACTCACCGAGCAACTCAAGAGGGCCGGGATTAGAAATGATCCCCTCCAGCTCCAGCCGCCCAGGAAATCGTCGCAGCCGGGCTACAACCTTTTGCTCGTCAAATGCACCGCCAAATGCAGGTTCTCGCAGGCGCTCGATCTGCTCGCCCGGCTGAATGAGAATCCATACCTGGTGGGGATAGAAGAATTCCGGATCAAGGTTGACCCGAAGAAGCGGGAAGAAGTGGACCTCGGTTTTACGGTATCGACGTTGGCCAAATAGGAGACTCGGACTATGAATCTTGATGACTTGAAGGAAAATCTGAGATACAGGAAAGAGGTTGTTCCGACGGTGCTGATCGGGGTCGCGTTGCTCTGCGGCATCCTTATCCTGGTGAAGGTGACCGGTTTTTTCGTGGCCTCGGCCAGAGCCGAGAGCGTGGTCAAACGGGCTCAAGAAGAGAGTGTAACGGATCCGAGGATCGTCGAAGGTCAATTGGCCAAATCCAGGCCGATAGCAGACCAGTTGAAAACGAATAATCTGTTTTCGCCTCCTCCGCCGAAGCAGCACCCCGTCAAGGATGTGTTTGCTATATTCGGCGACGAGGTGCTCATAAACGAAAAGTGGTACAAAGTCGGCGACAGGGTGGCAGACGCGAAGATTGTAGCCATCGGTCCGATTTCCGTGACAACGGAATGGGACGGCAAGCAGCAAGTCTTCTCTCCCATCCAGGCCACCCTTGCCCAGGCGTCAGGTTCCGGCAGAGGCCCTTCATCATCGCAAGCCCGGGGGGGCGAAGGCGGAGGTGGAGAAGGGCACGCCGAATCTGTCACCATCCGGGTCGAGGGTGGACGACCGGGGTTCGGGGGCCCAATGGGACCCGGGGGAGCCGGAATGGACTTCGGGGCGATGAGAGATAGATTTGCGAATATGTCCGAAGCTGAACGCAACAGACTCAGAGAGGGAATGCGTCAACAGGCTGAACGGTTTGGCTTTGGCGGCCGAGGCGGCCCGGGCGGTGACCGAGGTCCCGGTGACCGAGGTTCCGGGGACAGAGGCCCGGGTGGCGACCGAGGTGGCAGACGGTAACAAGACATTTAAGATGAGGTGAAAGAATGAAACGGTCAGGAACGACAATGGTGTTTGTTTTGGTCTGGGCTGTCATGCTTGTTGGTGCTTATGGTCTGGGCGTTTGCATCCGAGAGTATCGGTTCCGCCGGGCCGGGGTCGAACCGCAGACGGCGGCGGCAGTGCAGAAACCGATCGCCCAAGTTGCACCGGAACGCGTCGCAAGAGCGCCGATGGCTGCTCCCGGCGCCGGGATGCCTGGGGCAAGACCTTCTCCGGGAGCGGGACCCGGATTCGGTGGTGACAGAATGATGGGCGACATGCCCCGACTTGAGGACATGTCCGAGGAGGAAAGGCAGCAGGCCATGGCCCGAATGCGGGACCGATTTGGAGGCAGACGCCGAGGAGGGGAAAGCATGCCTCAGCTCTCTGATGAAGACAGAGAAAAAATGATGGCGGAAATCGAGGACCTCAGGGCCCGATGGGAAAGCATGTCTGAGGAGGAAAGGCAGCAGGCTCAGGACCAGATGCGCGAGAAGTATGGCTTCGCCCCCAGAGGCTTTGGCAGTGGAGCTCCTGGCAGTGGCGGTCCTGGCGGCGGCGAAGGCGGCAGAGGGGGTCCGGGAGGGAGGACGGGCGGCGAAGGCGGCGCACCTCCACCGAAGGGCAGAGCCTGCTTTGTTGCTGAGACCCGGGTGTGGGTAAGCGGCAAGCTCGTACAAATCTCCGAAGTCGCCGCAGGCGGGAAGCAGTTCTGCGGCTCGTCGTATCTGGAGCAGGTTCAGGAGCACGAGGGAACGTTCGAGTGTCGTGACATAGTGCTCGAGAGCGGAAATACCATCGGCGTCGTGGACGCACACTGCTTCATGCTCGATTCCGGGCAATGGATCGCGGCAGAGAACTTGACAAGCGGCCTGCGATTGAAAACGCAGACCGGCACTGTCGGTATCAAAAGCGTTACAAAAAGAGCGGTGCCTTATACCGGAAAAGTTTACAATCTAAAGATTAGGGACTCAGAGCAGTACATGGTAGGCGAAGATTTCGTAATCGTGCGTGATTATTGATGCAGTTCTTGGGCGCCTGTTCGATCTGCTCATAGAACACTGCACCGGCCCGCAGCGACGGCTTGGCAAGACAGATAGTGAGAGAGTAATTAGATTCAGATTGAGGTGAGTAAATATGGAACGGTCAAAATCAGTCATATCAATAATTGTTGGCCTTGCAGCGGTTCTGATAGTCTGGCGGGTTGGTTTTTACCCGCCGGTGCCTGACCAACCCGAAACGACGGCGGTTGAGATTGCGGCAGAGCCGAGCGCGCCTACCGAGGTGCAAGAGCCGGGTGATGCGAACGAGCCTATGGTAAGCTTCGCCGTCAGCGAGACAGAAGAACCGGCCGATGCGAACGTACCCGGGCCAATTGCGGCCGCCGCTCCGAGCGGACTCGGCGAGCCGAATGGGCCAATGGAGTTTGTGAACCTCAAAAGCGTGGAGATGAAGAGTATTATCGAGAAGCTGGCGGCCTGGACCGGCAAGGTCATCATTCCGACCGATACCGCGATGCAGCAGAGGGTGACT
>DATKWR010000666.1:0-7800 GCA_035529475.1 Sedimentisphaerales bacterium
GGCTTCACCCTCATCGAGCTTCTGGTCGTGATCGCCATTATCGCGGTTTTGCTGGCGATCCTCATGCCGGCGCTGAGCCGGGTCAAGGAACAGGGCAAGCGAACGACCTGCCTGTCTAATCTCAGGCAGTTGACCCTGGCCTGGATCATGTACGCCGACGAAAACGACGACAGGCTCGTCAACGGCGATACCGGCGAGTACGGCATCCATGCTAATGAAACGCCCTGGGTCCTCAAGGATTGGCAATCCGGCATGACGGCCAAGCAGAAGGCCGACGCGATCCGCAACGGCGCCCTGTGGCCCTACACGAAAGACTTGAATCTCTACAAATGCCCGACCGTCGGCAAAATCGTTCGCGGAGGCGCCCTGGAAGAAATCATGCGGACGTACTCCGTGTCCGACGCGATGAACTGCAAGGACTGGTCCAATATGAACGCCAAGATGGTCAAGAAAAGACTGGACATTGAGAACCCCGCTTACCGCATCGTCTTTCTCGATGATGGCGGCACAATCACCTCGGCCCTGGGCGGCTGGACGGTGTACGTTACCGAGGAAAAATGGTGGGACCCGCCGCCCGTACGGCACGGAGACGGCTCGACCTTCTCCTTCGCCGACGGGCACAGCGAATATCACAAGTGGAAAGACCCGCGCACGATTGAATTCGGCAAGCGGGTGCCCCCGACGGCCCAGTCGGCGGTCCAGCCCGGCAATGAGGACATTCACTGGGCTGCCGTGGCCATGTGGGGTAAGGAGGCCATGCACAAGTAGCAGCATGCACCATCATGTCTAAGCACAAGAAGGGCTTCACGTTAATCGAGCTTCTGGTCGTCATTGCGATCATCGCACTGCTAATGGCCATATTGATGCCCGCCCTGCAGCGCGTGAAGAAACAGGCGAAGGCGGTGATTTGCCAGTCCAATCTCAAGCAGTGGGGCATGATCTTCGCGATGTACACCGACGACAACAATGGCTTCTTTCCGAGGCGGACTTCCTCGTCCGGGCGCTGGATAAACGTACTCTACGACTACTACCACCGGGACGAGAAGATACGTTGCTGTCCGATGGCGACCAAGATCAAGGTTCCGGATTTTCCGCCGGGGGGCACCGGCACGTTTGGGGTCGGCGGCGATACCTTCACGGCATGGGGCAAGGTGGGCGTGACCGCCGCGCGGCCGGACGGTGTGAACGAGCCGGCCGGCACGTATGGCAGCTACGGAATCAACCATTGGGTCTATGTGGCAGGGCAAGATCCGCTTTACGATCAGGCCGCCAAGCATTATTGGGGAACACCCAATGTCCAGGGCGGCGCCAACATACCGCTGTTCCTGGACTGTTGGTTCTGGTGCGGCGGGCCGGAGAATAACGATACGCCTCCAAGCTACGACGGCGAGCGCTTCGAGCCCCACACCAATGGCATGAATCGCTTCTGCATCAACAGGCACCAGCAGGCAATCAACGCCATCTTTCTCGATTACTCGGTCGACAGGGTCTGGCTCAAGAGCCTGTGGCGCATCAAATGGGGCAGGAACTTCGACCTGGCCGCACCTCTACCCAACTGGCAGACCGAAGCACCCTGGATGGCCTCCTTCAAAGGACCGTAGAATCGCACCCGCCGCGCCGAACCCGGAAGCGAAGCCTCGAGAGATTCAAGGAGTCCCAACATGAGAAAAACAAGTGGGTTCACCTTAATAGAGCTTCTCGTGGTCATCGCCATCATTGCGATCCTGCTGGCGATCCTGATGCCCGCACTGCAGCGCATCAAAGAGCAAGCCAGAGAAATGGCTTGCCGATCGAATCTGCGTCAATACGGGATCGCTCAGACCATGTACCTGGACGACCATGACGACCGCTACCCCTCGGCGTGGACCTCTCTTGTCAAGACCGAGCAGCCCGTCTCCGGATACCAGCGCTTCTGCCGGTGGCACGATCCGCGATACCCCGCCGACGGCCCGTTTTGGCCCTACTTGAAAGCGGGCAAGGTCCATCTGTGCCCTTCGTTCGCAGTCATCGCCAAGTCCGAGGGCACACGGCACCCCAGCCACGTTGCCTCGAACCCGGTTGTTCCCTATTACAGTTACAGCATGAACGCCTACCTGGGTTCTCGCACCGGTGTTGACGGCGGCGGAGTGCTGAAGCGTTCCGAGGTAACACGGCCTCACTCGGAGGTATTCTTCTTCGCAAGCGAGAACATGTGGCTAAGACCCGGCTGCAATTGGGTGCTCAACGACAACGCCCTATGTCCCGATGGACGGGACTGGTTCAGCACGTATCACAGCACGATGAGCGGAGACCTCGACAGCGGCACCGCCAACCTTGTCTTTGTCGATGCGCACGTCGAAGAAGTCCGTTCGGCGCTGGGCAAGGACCCGAATTACAAGGAGGACATGGAGTTCCGCGAATTCGAGAAGTTTGGCTGGCCCAAGAAGGAGCCCTACCGGTAGCGGCTAATCGACGCGGACCTCGAAGGTCTTGTAGGTCGTATTGTCCGCCGCATCGCTGACTTTGATCGCCAGTACGTGATCGCCTTTAGCCAGGTCTTCGTCGGCGCCGAGCCGGATGACGAAACGCTCGTGCGTCGTATCGTAAACCAAATCCTCGGGCACGGTGCTCGTCCAGTCGGTGTTGCTGTCAACGGTATATTCCAGTTTCTCGATGGCGCTGAGCTCATCGGAGACTTCAATCTCGAACACGCTGAACCGCTTGTCGCCTTTCAGGGCCGTAGTCGCCTTCATCTCGCCAACGACCGGCCCGGTGTTATCGACGACGACCGGCTCGCTCACCCGGCTGCCCGTCAATTTAGTTGACGCCGTGTTACTTCTTTCATCGCTCGCGGTAACCCTGATTTCATACCGGCCGTCTTCAACAGTCTTTCCATCCCACTCGAAGCTGCTCGGTTCAAGCTCGTCTTTCAACTCAATCCAGCTTGTCCTTCCGAGCTTTCTGAAGTCTATCCTGTAGATCAGCTTGTCACCGTTGTCGTCTTTAGCTGCGTAGCTGATTTTGAGGGTCCCCTGCTTGCCGGCGCCGGCAATCGGACCGGCCGTGACGGACTCGACCTTCGGCGCCAGATTTGGGACCGTGCTGGCCACGGCAATCTCCCTGACCAGAGGGCTTTCAACGCCGTTCTGGCTCCGCAATATGAGCTTATACTGGCAGAATCTGCCCAGGGGGCAGGTGAGTTGCACCGGCTCGGTCACTTCCACCGGCTCGGACCAGTCGGAAAAAGTCGGGTCGTTGACATCCTTGACGTTTCCACTTCGCGAAGAAAGCAGGACCCTGGACCCGTGTGGGATTTCCGCTTCGAGCTGGAGCTTGCCCCAATGGGCGGGCTGGCCGGCGTCGATCAGATCGGAGCGGTACGTTCCCTCGGCGGCGAAGCCGGAGCCGAGTTTGATGAGCTTGGCGGGATTGGCCGTTCCAAGATATACGTCGTCACCCGAGACCGCGATGGCTGTAATCTGCGAGGCCTGCTCGTCCTCATAAATGACCGCTTCCTGCTCGGATGCCGGATCGACGCTGTAAAGCTCGGCGCTATTGCCGGTGCCAACGAGCAGTTTGCCACTTTGCTCGGCCAGGCAGAAGAATACAGCCGCCTCGCCGAACACATCCGTGACGAAACCTTCTTCGGTGATGTGGTATATGTGACTGGCTTCGGCCGGTTGCGGGGGCTTCCGCACCGCCGACGGCGCTTGCGCCTGCTGGGCCGGAGTCGGCTTTTGCGTATTGGGAATTTCGAGCCTGCGACCCTCTTTGCCGCCGCTGGAGCTTTCCTCTTTTTCCGCTTCTACCTCAGGCCGGCCGGGCGAAGGCTGGGCCATGGCCGATGCGGCAAACTGCGCTTGCGCCTGGACCATCTTGGCCGAGGTCGCCGCCGCATACAGACTCCCATCCGAGCTGGAATTTGCCTTCGATAAGAGCGCCGTCACTTCCGGCTGGTCGCTGTCGTACAAAACCGTTGTTTCTTTGGTGCGCGGGTTTATTTTATAGACGAGCCCCCGGCTGTCGCTGCCGGCGTAAATCCAGCCGTCCCGCCCCACGGCCAGCGAAAGGATATTCTTGTCGCGGCTGTCATAGACAAGCTCGGATTTCCTGCCGAGAGAATCCAGTTTGTAAATCTTTCCCTCGGGCCCCGTCCCCAAAAAAATATTGCCGCCGTCGTCAATTGCAATTGCAAAGATATAGTTGGCATCCGCCGGCTCAAAAAGAACCTCCATCTTGCCGCCTTCAAACCGGCACAGCCTGCATTTTTTGCCGCTTATGCCCGCCAGCAACCGGCCCGCCACATCCGTTGCCATCGCGAAAATATGCTCGTTCGAGAGGTGCTCCTCGGCCTTGACCGCTTCGGCGTCAGCCTCTGCCTCCTCGGCTGAGCCGTCTTTGGATTCATCTGCGCCCGTCTGCGCCGGGTATATCTTCGTCACTTTGTTGAGGCTGTACTTGTAGATTCCCCCGTTCGGACTGGTGCCGAAATAGATGGTCCCCCCACTGAGAACGATGCTGTTCACCGACCAGACGTCGGCAAAGTCCTTGAACTCCTTGATCACGGATTCGGCGGCCCGCCCTAATTGAATCGTTCCCCGCGATCCAATGACGACGCGTTCGGCCTCTCCCTTCGACAAATCGGAGCTGCTGCTATGACGGGTCACCTTGCTGCTGACCGCCGGACAAACCGACCCTGCCACCAGACAGAGCAAAGCAACAAAGATGAACGTAGAGCCAAAGTCGGATTTATCTCTCATGGCAACTCCTGAAACACATACGCCTGACTTCAATTTTGCGGAATCCATAAAATCGCAGCTATTTCTCAACCGTTATACGCAAGACGTTCTTGTCGATCACAATCCTTTCGATGTCCTGGCTTTGCTCGAGCCAATGCGAGTGCGGCAGCATTCTCAAGACCCTCTTGGCATCCTGCAGGACCAGCACCCTGGTGGCCGGCAGGTCGGGCAGCTCGGCGTTTTCGAGAACCACCCCCCCGGGCGGCAAAGCCAGAATGAAATACAACTTGTTTCGATCGATCCGCAGGGAGTAGTTCAGCGCGTCGATCAGACCCGGAAGACTTTGAGCGATGAATTTGTGCGGAACGGATTTGACCAGGAACTGCTCATAATCGCGCTGGCCGCACACGGTCAGCTCGTATTTGCCCGGCGCCAGATCTTCGGGGATGTTTAGGCGGCACCGGTATTTCCTCTTTCCCGCCAGGACCGATTCGACAATGACCCCGACCTCGACGGTCTGGCCGGCCTTGACCTGTGAATCGGACAAATCGACCGCCCATATATGCGAGATGATGCTCTGCGGCGTAATGCGAAGATCGAAGGTGATGGACTCTATCTCAACGCTCTGATAAGGATTGTTCATGAGCAGCCCGAGGGCGCTGTAGCTTTCGATGATTATTTCGTTCAGTCCCACGCTGCTCGATACATTCTCGAAAGTCACCGGCTCGGCATTCCGAATGCCGATAGCCACTTTGTATTCGATCGTATGGTCGAGCGGCAAATCGCCGAGCTGAAGCACCGCCCCCGCGACAGCCATACGAAGATAGAAAGGCGTCAGAAGGCGATTATGTATAAGCCGGCAGTTGTACGAGCGCCGGCCCCTGTCGTTATACCGGTCAACCTGTATCGTCAGCGGGATCGTCCTGGCCTCTGCGCCAATCTGCCCGATGACCCCGGCCGCTTCATCCATCGTCAAGGCCCCCACCGTCTCGGTGACGCTGGCCAGCTTGAAAGAGCTCGCTATGTTCGAGACGACGGTGTGCACCTTCGCCGTGGCTATTGGCAAATCTATCGGCCCGTATCCCAGCAGATAATGGCCAAAGCCATAGACTTTATCACCCACAACTTCGGTGACGGTCCCAAACGTGCTCATGGAGATGTCGCCCGAAACTATCGGCACCGCCAGGCAGGCACCCGGAACTAACCGAGTCTTTTCAGCTCCCGCGGGGTTATTGCCGGCTCCGCCGCCGGCGACGACCATCAGCCCAAACGGCTCGACGACAGAGCTCAACTGCTCGCGAACTCCGGCGGGAATCCCGGAAGTGATCAGCGGGCACGGCAGGCAATTGGCACCCTGAAGGCCCCGGCCCGCGCGGACCAGGCTCTCTCTGAGCAGCCTGTCAACCTCGACAAGATCGATCGGAGCCGTGAAATCCAACAAAAGCCCCGCCGGCCCGGTTCGTCCTTCGGAGACCCCGGCTTGGCTGCCCCGCCCGACGGCGAGCATCTCGGCAATGGGCGTTGCGCCGTAAAGCGCGTCCTTTGCATAAGGCCAGGTGAAAGCCAGTGCCCCGGCCAACCGCCCGTTTATATAGACAGGCGAGCCGCTGCACCCGGCGACCGGCCCAGTCTGCTTGAAACGCTCATCCGTCCCCCGAACCAGGATCGCATCCCTGCCCGGATCGACGTTCCGGACAACATCTATCACTTCCAGACCGAACTTCTCGATGCCGGCCACGCCGTATTCCGTCAGGCAATAGGCCTCCATGCCGGGCACAATCTCGTCCAGACCGATGTATCGGGCAGAATCCCAGACGCCCTCCAAACCCGCCGGGACGGCCGCCCCGCCGCCTCCGGCGGCCCCATATAACGGCCCGCCCAGGCCCACACAGACGCAGAAAACAAAGAGCAGGAAGTTGTATCTGGCTTTGAACATTGGCGTCCTTTCGATTCGTTACCGGCAAAAATCTTAATCGGAAAACATGCCCGTTGCAAGATAATTCAAATCCTGCTACAATTACGGTTTATGCTTGTTCACGATTACTCATAAGATCAAGGTCACGGAGAAAGACATGAAATCCGACCATCGGCACGAATTGAAGACGAATGAGCTGGCGGAATGGCTCGGCAACCTGCCGAATTGGACAAAAGAGAATCTCTATACCATTATCCTGGTAGTCGTACTGCTCGGGGCCGCGGCCGGCCTTTATTTCTGGAGAATCTATAACAGGGGCAGCACGCAGGCTCGACAACGCGTCGAGTTCACCGGATTACTCAACCAGGTATCGGGCGGGAAAATGCAGATCGCGCAGGCACAGGCCCAGGGAAGAGATCAGTCGTTCATGCTCCTGCAGCCGGCCAAGAACCTTGAGACGTTCGCCGAGCGTGCGGGAAACGGCCGCATGGCAGCCCTGGCCCTGATCAAGCGGGCCGAGGCCCTGCGGGCCGAGCTGCACTACGGGACTGTGCAGAAGGACTATCTTGTTTCGCAGACCAATCTGGCAAAGGCCAGTTACACCGAAGCGCTCAAGAGATGCCCGGACGATCCTTCGCTGGCTGCGGCCGCCACGTTCGGTCTGGGCCTTTGCGAAGAAGAGCTTGGCAACTTCGAGCAGGCCAGGCAGACCTATCAGGAGGTCACAGCGAATCCTGATTTCGAGGCTACCGTCGCCGCCGTCCAGGCAAAACGCCGGCTCGCAACGATGGCTGATTATCAGCGAGCGGTCGTCTTCCCGCCCAAGCCGGCGCCGCCCGCGGCCGCGGCCGAGCCGAACGACATAGTGAAGATCGCCACCGGGCCCGCTGTGCAAATAAGTCCCACCGGTGCGACCGGGCCTTTTGACGTCAACTTTCTGATGGACACAAGCGTCCCGGTTGATGCGAACCTTCCCGCGGAGGTGAATCTCCCTGTGGAGGCCAATCTGCCCGCGGAGGTCAACCCATAGTCGGCAATCGTATCTGCTCAGGCACACGAGCTGTTTCGCCTCGCCCGATACGAAGTGGAAATGCGAGAGACGAATAATGAGCTCGGCAAGTGAGCCAACAGACAGCAAAGACATGGACTCCGGGCCGGTGACGCTGC
>DATKWR010000667.1:0-7614 GCA_035529475.1 Sedimentisphaerales bacterium
AAGCCCTTTACCCTCAGCGAGTACAACCACCCGGCGCCTCTTGATTCGCAGGCGGAGTGTGTCCCCATGATTGCTTCTTTCGCTGCGGCCCAGGACTGGGACGCCGTTTGGCTCTATACCTATAGCCACAGCTCGGATGAGTGGTATCGTGAGAATCTGAACAGCTATTTCGATATCGACATGAACCCCGCGAAGTGGGGCTTTATGCGCGCCGGGGCGGCGGTTTTTCGCCACGCCGGCGTCGGCCCGCTGAACAGGGTTGCCTATGTCCCCCTGGCAGAGTCCGAAGACGTGCTTTCCTCATTAGCCAACCTGTATCTCAAGCATAGCGGCAACATGTTCGGCGCGATAGCTGAGCGCAGTGGAATGACGCGGGAAAGAATGCTCCGGGAGCGGTGCTATGTGACTTTTGGCAAGCCGGGCAGTTCACAAAGCGCAGGCAGCGCCGGCGCGGAGTTCGATTGGTCCGTTGAGAATAGGAGAGGGTTTTACGCAGTGCGCGGTCCGTCGGCTTCCATTTGGGCAGGGCACGCCGAGCGGTTTGAGAAAACAACAAACGGCGAACTCTCCGTCACGGCGCCAGAGTTTTCTGCGGTTACTGTGACTGCACTCGATGGAATTACTCTCGACGAGAGCCGCAAGATTCTGGTCACGGCGTGCGGGCGATGTGAGAATACGGGGATGGTGTTCTCGCAGGACCGTCAGACGGTCGGGCGAAACTGGGGCGGTCCGCCGGTGCAAATCGAAACTGTCAGCGGAACGTTGGCTGTCCCGGCGGGGCAATGGAAATGCGAAGCGCTCGGCCCGGACGGGACGCCAAAGCGTGAGGCATCGATTACTGACGGTGTCTTGAGACTGTCGCCGGAATACAGGACGATGTGGTATCTTCTGACACGGTAGGCGAGGACGAGATTGAAATAACGAAAGGCGTTTCCAATGAGAATTTCGAGAATATGGATTGCTATTCTGATTCTCTCGGCAGGCAGTTGCCTGTTTGCCGGTGAGGATGACAAGTATCTGAACGCCGTGCGGACGTTTGCGGATAACGTTCTGAAGTACGGCAAAGATATGTATGGGCCGAAACAAACGCCGCTGTTTATCGATGGGATCAATCTGCGCACCCACGAGCCGGCCAAGTGGAAGAGGGACGGTCAGGAGTGGATTCTGTCCAATCTGGCGAGCCAGCAGAATCTGTTCCGCACGCTGGACGGGCTGAGTTTACTCACGGGTGATCCCAAGTACCGCCGGGAGGCGGTCGAGGCGACACAGTACGCGTTTGCCAACCTGCGCAGCCCCAACGGGTTGCTGCACTGGGGTGGGCACGTCGCCTACAATGCCCTGGCCGATGAGCTCTGTATGGAACAGTACAACCATGAACTGAAGTGCAACTACCCATACTACGAGTTGATGTGGCAGGTGGACCCAGAGGTGACCAAGCAGTATCTGGAGACGTTCTGGGCGGCGCACATTCTGGACTGGTCGAACCTGGAGATGAACCGGCACGGCAACATGAAGGAGCCATTCGGCAATCCGTGGAAGAATGAATACAAAGAAGGGCCGGTGTTCTTCTGGGGGACGGGTCTTTCATTTATCAATACGGGCAGCGACCTGTTCTACGCCGGCGCGATGTTAGCCAGGCTCTCGGGCGAATCCGAGCCGCTGATCTGGAGCAAACGGATGGCCAAGCGCTACGTGGACACCCGAAACCCCAGGACGGGCATCGGCGGCTACCAATTCAGTCAGAGCCGGACGGCCACGTGCGCTCCCGGCATTCGGGGAGACCGGGCGCAATATCAGTACGGCGACGATTTTCCGGGACATTTCGTTGTCGAGGGGACGTTGTTCCCGTGCTATGGTGACACGCCAGAGGTCAGACCGCGCATCTGTGAGTTCCTGCTCGGAGAATTGTTGGGAGCCGACGGCAGGCAATACTCCCAGTGGGCACTCGAAGAACTGACCGCCTGGGGTAAAGCCGCGTACCGCAGGAAGGACAACTCATTCATCCCCATGCTCACCGACGGCACCAGCATGGAAGGATACGTCTGCAAAAAGGACGGCTACTTCGGACCCAAGGGCAGGGTCCTGACAGCGGGACGCGCCGGGCCGATGGATTTTTGGACATACACCCTGGCCTGGCGCATCACGGGCGACGCTTTCATGTGGGAGATGGCCCGGGACATCGCCAGAGGAAATGACTTTGGTGATATCAAGGCGACCTCGGGTGCCAAGCCGCAATTGAAGGTCAATTCGACTTGTTCGGATTTCGCTGCTCTTCTCGGATTTCTTGAGCTTCACAAGAAAACGGCAGAAGCGGCTTATCTCGATATGGCAAAGAAGATCGGTGACAATATTCTAACTGCTCGTTTTCAGGACGGCTTTTTTGTCAACACCAGCAAAGATATTTACGTCAAGTTCGACGCCGTCGAGCCGCTGGTGCTGTTGCATCTGTACTGCATCCTCGAAGGAAAGCCGGCCTCGTTGCCGACGGTCTGGCCCGGCAGGTCGTACTTCCACTGTCCCTTCGACGGAAAAGGCAGAACCTACGACAATGCGGCGATATACAGCCAGAAACTTCCATAGGAGGCGACGCTCGTGACTAAGAGACTACGTCAAGCACCCTCTGGCCTTTGTCATTCTGAGGCGAAGCCGAAGAATCTGGGCTGGACAAGATGTGTCGCAGGTCAGATGCTTCACTCCGTTCAGCATGACAGGAGGGAGCGAGCCGCCATTCGAATAGGTTCTAAGGCTCCGCGTGTTGGACTCGTTGTATCGCTGGCGTTGGCCGCCGGGACGGCGCTGGCATTCAACGGGCATATTGTCACAGAAGGTCCGCTGGAGCTGACCATCGGCCAGATTGCGGATGTTGAGAGTCTAGGCGAGCCGCGGGAGGTTAAAGTCACCGCCGCCAACAAGGGGCAGTCTCCGCTGGCGGTCCACTTGAGGATGGCGGGTCTTGTGGATGAATGGTATGCGGTGGGCGAGGGCGAAAGAGACTTGGTAGTTGTTGCGAACGGCATGGCGGAAACCACGTTCGCGATAGCCGCGCGAGAAGGCGCGTGCTCGGCGCTGTATCCGGTTCACATCTATGCTGAATTTCAAGATCAAAATCGAACCCTGACGGCTCACGCCGTCCAGATTTTCAAGTCGAGTTTCAGCAAGTCACTCGCGGCCTCGGCGGAGCCGCCGGACTTGGCGGTAAATACCGTCCCAGTCAATGGCGTCTTGCCGCTCTGGCGGCTGAAAACGCATCGTGTGGCCTGGTGCTACTACGATAAGCCCCTGGTCTATATGCCGGTCGGCTGGCAAGGCTCTTCGGTTGAGTCATCGGCCAACTTCTCATGCGACCGGATTGCGCGCGGCGCGACAAGAGACGCGATTGTCATGCATCCGCCCTGGAAGCCCGGCGGCGGAACGATTTTCGCCGAGTTCCTGCTCGATCTGCCGGCGGTGACGCCGATCAAGCTGACTTTCGCCAATGCGATTCGGGACAATACGCCACCCGAACCAGCCAGCGATGGCGTCACGTTTCGCGTCTGGGCGGGGGACGAGAAGCTCTTCGATCGCCACACGGACAGCAAGAAGTGGCTGGATGCAGAAGTGGATCTGAGCAAATTCGCCGGCAAGACGATACTCTTGCGTCTGGAAAGCCATCCGGGCCCCAAACACGATACGACCTGTGATTCCTCTTTTTGGGCGGAACCTGTAATTGTGGCCGGAATGCTGCCTGAACCCGTGCCCGAAGAAACGAAAGAGGGACTGCGCGAGTCGGCAAGGTCGCTTGTGAAGACGGGAAGCGGTCGCGGCTTCATTTTGACACTCGATCCGCAGCACAGGGTGGCTGTCATACTGGGCAGGCGTGGGTTTGCCGATACGGTCATCGCCATCGGCAATAAAGAGCAATGCGTTGTGTTTGACGGCATCAGGATTGAAGTGCTGAACCATGCGGTTGAAGAGGGCACTTATGGGATCGGAGTCCCGCAAGTGCAAGCCTCGGGCAACAACTCGCTGAGCGTGAGGCTGCCCCTCCGGGTGGCAGGTGAGGAGCTTGACCTCAACGTGGAGTTCCGGGCCGACAAAGGCGGATTACGGATCAAGGCTACCTGTCCGAAGCGCATCACGGATTTTGCGATGGGACCGGCCGACCAGAAGGCTCCTCGCGTCTATTATGGTCATGGCTACTGCATCGTCGAGCCGGAGGCGTTCAGGGCAAGTTTCGGGGGACACAATCTTTCGACAAGTCACGTCGGATTCGATTTTGAAGGTGGGCTATCGCTCCTGATGGCTTGCGACAATCCGCCGGACTACCTGGAAGTTGACCCCAGCCAGAAGCTGTATTCGCTGCACACGCACCTTGATGCGACGATGACGCTTGTGCCCAGCGCCGACGGCGCCTTCGACTGCGCCCGGAAATATCGCCCACTGTTCGACAAGCAGGCTTCGAGCGGTTTCAAACGCAAGGCGGGGCGATTTGTCTTCGATATCTGGGGAGGCCGCTATGCAGAGATCGCCGAGACGATGAAACGCATGGTGGCCTACGGGTTGACGGACTCGCTGCTGACGGTGCACGTTTGGCAGCGGTGGGGATACGACTATCGCCTGCCCGACATTTATCCGCCGCAACCCCAGCTTGGCACCGTCGAAGATATGCAGCAGATTGCGAAAGTTTGCGCCGACCACGGCATCCCCTGGGGCCTGCACGACAATTACATCGACTTCTATCCCGATGCGGCCGAGTACAGCTACGACCACATCTGTTTTACCGAGCAGGGCGAGCCGATCAGGGCTTGGCTTAACGAGGGGCGCCAGGCCCAGAGCTATCGCTGGCGGCCCGACCATATCATGCCGTTCGTCCAACGCAACCTGGAGATGATAAGGCCCGACCTCAAACCGACGCACTATTTCATCGACGTCTTCACGTCACTGCCCTGTTTCGATTTCTACGACAAGCAGGGAATGTATCATTCGATGCTCGAAACCCGTAAATGCTGGGGCGAGTCATTCGCCTGGATACGGGACTATTTAGGCGACGATGCTCCGATGACCTCCGAGGCGGGGCACGACCAGCTCATTGGGTATCTTGACGGGTCCGACTGCCAGCATTTGCAGCTTACGCCCACCGCCGGGAGCTTCTGCATAAAGCTTGCGTGCCGGGATTGGCAGCGCGTGCCGTGGTTCGATGCGGTGCTGCACGACAAATTCAGCTTGCACGGCGTCGGCTATTCCAGCCGCTACCAGGGCGGGCGCGACCGCCGGGACAATGGCATCGAAAGCGACGACTACATCAGCGCCGAGATTCTCGAAGGGCACGCACTGATGATCGACCGGCAGGCGTTCGGCCGCGGGGCCGTGAGGAAATATTGGCTGGCGCAGGATTTCGTTCGCAGCATCGCGCTCGATGAAATTGCGGACGTGGAATTTGCCGGCGGCGACATCCACAGGCAGATCATCCGATGGGCGTCAGTCGCGATTGTCTATGTCAATCGCGGCGCCGAGGATTGGCACGTTGCGGGAAAAGTGCTGCCTCAGTACGGATATTTTGCCAAAAGCGGAGAGATTGAATCGAGCATCGAGAGAATCGGCGGGATCATCGTCGAACAGTCGCGCGCTCCATCGCGCTGCTATTTCAACGCCAGGGCGTTCAATCGTGATGGTCGGCGGGAGATATGGTCCGCCGGGCGGTGGAACGTGGAGAAGACGCCCATTGATTTCGGCGCGGTTGTGACTGAAGGCGCATTTTGCTGCGAAACGAAGAAAGACAGGATCGTTGTCACGCCGCTGCCTGAAATGGATCCGTTCACAGTCGAAGTGCACCTCGATAAGTTGCTGGCGGTCAGGCGCGCAGGGGTCAAGTCTATCGCTGCGGTGGGCGAAAATGGCCAGACTATCCGCAGCGTTGAATTTGAGGGCGCGCCGGGTACGGTGAAGTTCCGTACGGCCGGCGGAGAGTTCGCGTATCACTTACTTTTACAGGAAGGATAAAGCGATGAGTAAGAGAGGCGTTTTCATAATTGTTCCGGTGCTCGTTCTGAGTTGTTCGCTGACACACACCATCGACCTGTCTGCGGCGGAGCAGGCAGGCTCGTTGGCCCTTTTGAACTTTGGCGAGCGGTTCGATATCGGCTCGGTCACTACAAGTGATGCCAAGGTCGCGCTGGCCCAAGCCGGGGGGCTGCGTATCGAAACGGGCCACAAAGAACGGTGGCCCGGCATCACGCTCAAAGCCCCGGCGGGAAAATGGGACCTCTCGAAGTACGAGTACGTCTGCGTCGATGTGAAAAACGTTGCGGCCGAGCCGGTCACTGTGAATTGCCGCGTGGATAATCCCGGCGCCGACGGCAACAAGAATTGCGTGACAGACAGCATCACATTGGCCGGCGGGCAGGAAGGGGCACTGACGGTGCGGGTATTCCCGGTCCCCTGGAAGCTCTCGAAACCGCTGGAGCTGATCGGCATGAGGGCGGCGCCGGTTTATTCGGGGAAAATCGATACGTCGAATGTTACCCAAATCCTCTTTTTTATCAACGGGCGTCGTATCGATCACGCCTTCGAGATCGGAGATATCCGTGCGGGCGGTTCTGTGACAGTTCTGGACGCGGAGACGTTCTGCCCTTTCATCGATGAGTTTGGGCAGTTCGTCCATACCGACTGGCTCGGCAAGACGCATTCTCTGGACGAGATGATCGCGCACGGCCGGGCCGAAGAGAAAGATCTTGCCGCGCACCCCGGTCCCGCCGACCGCAACAAATACGGAGGCTGGGTCGCCGGGCCGAAACTTGATGCCACGGGCTTTTTCCGCGTGCAGAAATACCAGGCCAAGTGGTGGCTGGTTGATCCCGAGGGCCGATTGTTCTGGTCGCACGGCATAGACTGCGTTGGCAGTGCCAATGCCACCCCCATCACTGACCGGGAGCACTACTACAGGGATCTGCCGAAACCGGGTTCGGCATTCGAGCCGTTCTACAGCCGCGGAACCTGGGCTCCTCATGGGTACCTCAAGGACCACGCACCGTACAGGGCATACGATTTCAGCCAGGCGAATCTCCTGCGCAAGTACGGCACAGACTGGTTCGACGATCTTGCCGAGATATCACACCGCAGACTGAGAAGCTGGGGGATGAACACAATTGCCAACTGGTCACAGCCCGACATCTACCTGATGCGAAGGACGCCGTACGTCTGTACGATCAGCTACAATGCCAGAACCCTGGAAGGCTCCGAGGGTTATTGGGGTAAGTTCTACGATGTGTTTGATCCAAGCTTCCGCGAGACGTTGCGCGAGCGCCTGGCGGCGGAAGAGGGTAAGAGTGCGGGCGACCCGTGGTGTATCGGCTACTTCGTCCATAACGAGCTGGCCTGGGGCGACGAGATTTCGCTGGCCCTGGCCACGCTCATCTCCCCGGCGGAGCAGCCCGCGAAAAAAGTTTTTCTTGAAGACCTCAAGGCTAAGTACGTGACGATAGACAAGTTGAATGTCGCCTGGGGGACGGACCACGCCGCGTGGGATGCCTTGCTCCAGAGCCGCCAAGCGCCCGACAAGGAGAAAGCCAAAGCCAAAGCGGACCTGACCGCTTTCTATACCAAGACGGCAGAGACGTACTTTGGGACCATTCGTGA
>DATKWR010000668.1:0-3498 GCA_035529475.1 Sedimentisphaerales bacterium
GGCGAGAGCAGCAAAGGGCCCGGTTCGGATAAGGACATGGCCGGCGCTATCAAGGTCTTCAACGGCAAGGACCTGACCGGCTGGGAGGCGACCGGCGGCGCCAAGTGGGTCGTCGAGGACGGCATGCTGATCGGGACGCAGGGCGAGAATAACGCGCCCGGTGACTTGTTCACGAAGGCGACGTACAAGGACTTCATCGCGACACTTACCTACCGCGTCGAGTGGCCCTGCAACAGCGGCTTGTGGTTCCGCTATCAATCCCCCAAGATAGCCTATCAGGCGGATATCCTCGAATATAAAGAGCCCGTGTGCTACTCCGGCACGCTCTACTGCCCCGGCAAGCTGTTCCTGGCCATGAACGAGGATCCGACGATTGAGAACCGCGAAGGCTGGAACACGATCAAGGTGCGCGCCGAGGGCGACCATCTTCAAATATGGCTTAACGGCCATCAGACCGCCGACGTGCACGATACCACGACCGACTCAGGCAAGTTAGGATTCCAGGTCCACCCCGGCGCACAATTCGGGCCGATGAAGATGGTCGTGCGCGAATTGCTGCTCAAGCCGCTGTAAGCGGACGGGTCATCAGGATACCAGGAAATCAGGGTGCAGGAGACCAGGGCATCAGGACATCAGGCCGAGCCGTTGCTAACCTGATACTCTGATAACCTGATTGGGTGCGGTCGGAATATGGTGGGAGGATCCATGTGGGGGTCGGCGAGGTCCGCGAGCGCACGTTCTGTCATGTCGAGCGAAGCAAAGCGGAGTCGAGACATCTGGCAGCGGACAAGATGTGTTTGTCGTTCGCAGCCAGATTTCTCCACTTCGGCCTTCGGCCTCCGGTCGAAAAGACAACCGTTAAGAATGAATCGCAATCCGCCACCGAATATCGACCGCACCCACCTGATTTCCTTAATCTGGCACCGGGGCTTCGTCCTGGATGTAGTTCTTCACGGGGTAGCGCTTTGCAATGGGAATGAACAGCAGCGCCGTTACGAACATCACCCCTACAAAGAACCAGTAGTAGTGCGCCCCCGCGAGCTTGCTCGTCCCATCCTCGTTTTCAATCACAGCGTTGACTATGGCGGTGAAGGCGTTCCCAAGTGATATCGACAGCAGGAAGACGGCCATAATGAATGACTTCATCCTCTTTGGGGCCTGGGTGTAGGAGAACTCCAGGCAGGTGATTGAAACCATTATTTCCGCAGAGGTCAGCAGCGCGTATCCAAGAACCATCCACCCGATGCTGGGCGAGCCGCCGGCGGTGATTTTGGTTTCAATCAGGGCCGAGACAACAAAAGGCGAGCCGGCCACAAGCAGGCCCAGTCCTATTTTACGCAGGGACGTCAGCGGGAATACCTTGTTGATGGCCGGGTATATGACGTAAGAAAAAGCAGGAATCAAAATCAGTATCATCAGGGGATTCAGAGCGACAATCTGGGTGGGCAGCCACGTATAGCCCAGCCAGTCGCGATTCATTTTCTCCGCTTGCAGCATCCATGACGAGTCCATCTGATCGAAGAGCGCCCAGAACGGCGCCACAAAGAGATAGATAATGCTTAGCTTGCCGATGGCGCTGATGCCCTCGCCGACGAAACATTTCTTGAGAAATCCCAAGGCAGTCCGCGGAATGTGGAGAAACTTCTCCTGACCGCTGAAACACCTTTCGAGGAATACCAGGGCAGCCCGCGGAATATGGGTAAACTTCTCCTGACCGCTGAAACATTCTTTGACAAATTCCAGGCCGCCTCGCGGTATGTGGACAAACTTCTCCCGGCCGAGCCAAAAAGCGATTGTGGCCAGCACCATAAAAACGCCCGGAACGCCGAACGCCACAGTTGGCCCGTACCGCTCGAGCAGCTCCGGGACCAGCAGATTGGAAATAAACGCACCCAGATTGATGGCGAAGTAGAACCACTGATACACCCTGCTTATCAAATGTTTGTTCGTCTCTCCGAATTGGTCGCCGACGTTGGCGGAGACGCAGGGCTTTATGACCCCTGAGCCGACAGCGATCAGAATCAGCCCGACCGCCAGACCCAAGCGCGTGTGATCGAGCGCAAGGGCGAAAAAGCCAAAGCAGTAGAGCACCGAAAACCAGAGGATGGTTCTGTACTTGCCGAGCCAGATATCGGAAATCAGCGCGCCGAGCAGAGGTGTGAAATAGACGGCCGAGACGAACAAATGAAACCAGGTCTTGCTTTGCTCAGCCGTCATGGGAGCCAGCGCGCCGGAGGCGGATTTGAGCAGGTGGGTCATGAAGAATACCAGGATACAGCGGCTCCCGTAGAAGGCGAATCGTTCTGCGGCTTCGTTGGTCAGGATATAGGGGATACCCGCGGGCATTTTTCCCGACGGAACCGGTGCTGTCAGGTATTTTTCCTTCTTCATAATGCGATATGGTACAAGTGCCATCACCCGAATTCAAAGAAGAATTTGCGGAACTTCGGAAATAATCGCAAGCGACGACCCGCCAAGAGTAATCCCGAAAGTCGCTTGATTCCGATCGCGGGAGGTGGTAATATCCCTGCGTTCAGGAAAGGGGGATGTGCAATATGGCGACGCCGGATTCGATTAGGATTGAACTTCTGCAAAATTGGAGTTAGGAGTACGAAGCCATGAAAACTACATTCTCTGTCGGCCTGAAAATCACGCTTCTGGTGGGAGTCTTGACGATGAGCACGATCGATGGCGGCTGCGCGCCGAATGCGAAGGAACGAGAGCTCAAGCAATTCATCTCGGCGCACGTGGAGAAAATCAAGCCTCTGGCCAAGCAGAGGAACCTCGCCTCGTGGGATGCGGCCGGCAGCGGCAAGGCCGAAGACTACGAGAAGGCCAGCGCCCTGACGCTCCAGATTCGCCAGGTTTACAGCAATCCCAAAGACTTTGCCTTCCTCAAAGGCATGAAAGAGTCCGGCGGGCTACAAAACCCCCTACTGGCCCGGCAAGTGGACGTGTTGTATAACGCCTACCTGGCGAACCAGATCGAGCCGGAGCTGCTCAAAAGAATTGTCGAACTCGGCACACAGATCGAAAAGAACTTCAGCACGTTTCGCGGCACGATTGAAGGCGAGAAAGTCACCGGCAACGACATCAAAGAGATATTGAAAACGCAGACGGATTCGGCCAAAAGGAAGCAGGCATGGCTGGCGAGCAAACAGGTGGGAGCGGCGGTCGCCCAGGATACCATCAGGCTGGTCAAGCTGCGAAACGAGGCGGCCCGCAAGCTCGGCTTCGATAATTACCACACGCTTTCTCTGGCGGCCGCCGAGCAGGACGTCAAAGAGATGGACCGCATTTTCGAGGAGCTTTACGAATTGACCAATGCTCCTTTCGCGAGGGTCAAAGGCGACCTGGACCGGATCCTGGCCGCAAGGTGCGGCGTCGCTGTTTCCGAGCTGATGCCGTGGCACTATCACGATCCGTTCTTCCAGGAGACGCCGATGGTCTATGAGCTGGACCTTGACGTTTACTACGAGGATAAGGACGTACGTAAGC
>DATKWR010000669.1:0-4249 GCA_035529475.1 Sedimentisphaerales bacterium
GAGTCGATCCGGATCGCGCCGTACTTGCGCACGCCATGCTGGTTGAACACACCGGCGATGCGGCACGCCATCCGCACGGCGCTGAGGAATTTCTCGCGCGCCGCGGCATCGCCCATCGCCGAATCGCCAACCGTGCCGGCCCAAATCGGGGCGACAAGCGAGCCGACATTAAAACCGTACGCCTGAATCAGATCGGCGATCTTCTTCAGTTCGTCGTCGCTGGCGTTAGGGTCGGTGTGCGGCAGGAAAAGGAAGTAGTCAATCCCGTCGAACTTCCGGCCGTTCACCTCCGCGCCGGCGGTCAATTCGAGCATCCGTTCGAGACTGATCGGCGGCTCCTGGCCCGGTCCATCTCCTTTGCCGACCAGCCCGGGCCACATGGCATTGTGAAGTCTGGGCATGGTATTTGAACTCATCTTGCACTCCTTTCAGTTCGTATTGACTATTGACGAATGACGATTGACTATTTGGGACGCGGGCCCCGGATACAACCTTTGGGCGCCCTTCAATATTCAATAGTCAATAGTCATTTGTTAATGAGTATCCAGTATCCAGATATTTACGAAAAGCACAAGATTTTTTTTCTCATTCACGGTGTACGGTCACGGTTAGCCTCTGGTCCTGGCGGATGATTTGCTCTTTGGCCAGGGTGATTTCGAGCCGGCCGTCCTTGATCGCCTGGTTACTCTTGACGGCTGTATTATCCAAACTTACGACGGCTCGTCCCGCAGAAAAACCGTCCGGAACCTCAAAGGCGAGAGATTCTACGCTCAATTTACCCCAGCGAACGTGAATCTGCTCGCGCTGCGTTTTCTCATCCCGTTTCTGGGAGAACGTTCCCCAGCCTTCGGCGGCGGTAAAGGCCGCCCGGAAGTCCTCCGGCGTAATCCTCGGCGCAAAGCCGATATGTGCCTTCGGGCCGTCGTATTCATAGCCCGCCAGAGCGGTATAGACGCCCCAGCTCGCCATCGCCCGCGCGTAGTGATCGCCGCACTCGATTTCGTTGAAGGGGTTGTGCTTGGCGGGATGATAACGCTGTTCGACGCCGTTACAAATTGCAAGGGCCTCGTCCACCATTCCCTCCCAGACCATGTGGCCGGCCACCTGATACTCGATGCCCGTCCAGACCTCGCTGCGATATCGCACCCCTTCGGCCAGATACTCGCTCTTTGGCCACGTACAGGTGAAGAGCCCCGGCTCGCCCGGCCGGGCAAACCACCGCTCCGGCTTGTGCGCCGCATTGTACGGCCCGACGTCGGGCGCCCAGTTGTACTTCCAGACCGCCTCCAGCGCCTTTTTGACGTATTCGGGTGGGTAGATGTAGCCCAATCCGAGCTGATGCGCCCAGCCCTGGCCGAAGAGCTGGTCGGAGAGGCACCCCGTCGCGTACTGGTATTTCGGATACTTCTTGAGATCGACAAGCTGGATGAAGTATTCGCCATCCCAGAGACGCTCGACGGTGAGTTTGCTGCCGCTCTCGAAAATCCTCCGGCAGCGCCGGGCGAACGGCTCATCGCCCATCTGCCGGGCCATCTCCTCTCCCGCGCGCAGGGCCGCAAGATAGAGCGAGCCGACAAACGTGTTCGGCCCCTCGAAGTTGATATCGTAGGTATTGTGCTGACTGTCCTCGATCAAACCATCGTCGTTGCCGTCGCGCGCTATCGAGAACTCCAGCACCTTCTTGATGGCGGGCCAGTTGCGCTTCAGGAAGGCATCGTCGGGGGAGCACAGGAGCTCGCGATAGACCTTCAGGACGGTCCCGCACTGGCCGTCGGCGGCATACGCTCGGTTGCTCCTGAAGCCGACCAGGCCGGAGTCCGAGTCGAAGCCTTCGCCCAAATCCTGCATTTCGCGCGCGCTTCGCTCAAGCTCGGGGAAAAGGCGCGCCGGCGCGTGGGCATAGTTCCAGACGTGCGTGCAGGTTCCAGTGCAGCACCCGACGCCCTCCCATGCCCAGAAACGCCCCCCTTTCCACCACTGGCACGTATCCGTCGCCAGATTGCACACGGTCGAATGGAGGCGGAACAGCAGCCACCGGGGCAATGTGCTCTGCTCGTAATAGGTTACGTACCACTTTCCAGTATCGCCCATCAGGCGGTCCTGGTTATCCAGCACATAATCCGCAACCGCCGGAGCACTGTCGAAACGGTCGGCGTACTCATGGCCATTCTGGTGGTTCGGGAAGAACCAGGCCAGAACGAAGGTGAAGACATGCCTGCCGCCTGGCTCCAATTCGACGGTGGGAGCCATCAGGGCTGCACTGCGCCTCTCGGTGACGGGGTAGGCAACGTCCTTTTCAGTGTGGAGTTTAACCTCGCGGTTGGTAAGGTCATCGGGCAGCCTTGCCATATCGCCGGCCGATGCTCCATCTTGCGCCAGGGCCAGCGTCATTGAGCCAAAATCCGGCAGCTTCTCAATCGGTCCGACCGGCCCTTTGTGAGGCTCATCCGAAAGCTCGATCTGATCGACGTTGATATGCCCCCAGCCGCCGGAGAAACTGTCAACGATTTGGATTCTCGCGGTTTTGCCGGCGAGTTCCTCGACGTTCCAGAAATTCCAGTCGAGTTTCTCATTGTCCGCACCGACGGCCGTGCGTACGATTTGCCCTTCCACGAACAGGTTCATACAGGTCTCGCCTGCATGGCTTCCGCCCCCGATGAGGAAATTGATAAATCTACGAGAGATCTGAAAAGGAGGGGACGTGAGTGTTCCATGCGGCCCATCTCCGCCCAGGAAAGTATTGACAAGCCCTTGGCCTGCAAAGCCGCTGACGTTCTGCTGGCCTCCAATCGTGCCACGGGCGGGGCCTTTGCCGAACGCCTCTCCGGCGGCTTGCCATTGGCCATAGTCGGCGCCCTCAAAATCCGCCAGGACAATTGTTGGGCGCGGGGCTTCGGCCTGGTCGGGGGTCGGCGCCCTTTCAGCCGTGTGAACAATCAAGGTGCGCCCGTTCTCGTTGACAAGCTGACTGCGGCGCAGCGCATGAACCGCCTTCGCCGAATCGATCAGCACCGCATTTTCGAGCCATCCCACAAGACCCGCTTTGACCGCCTGGCCTGATGTGTTTTCAATAGTGATGCTGAACAGCGTGGCCGGAAGTGCCGAATCCTTCGCATTGAGCGGAATGAAAGGGGAGTAGGCCCGCATTGAGACGCTCAGCGGGAATCCTTCGTCACGGTATCGAACTAGGCCGAATGGATACTCGCCCCCGAACTCGACTGTGCCGAAATTCTGGTCGAGGGTCTTGGTGAACGTCTTGCCATCCTTTTCAACAAACACCGCGAAACCTGAATCGACCGGCGAGTCAGGCCTGTACGCGCGGTAATTCTGCGACCCATACCCTGAGAACACGTGGCGGTTGAAGATTTGCCAGAGGGCCAGGGTCCCATCGCCTCGCAGGTAGAGCTGCCCGGCTCCAATGCCGCCGACCGGCATCCCGATGGTCTCGAGGTCTTTGCCGGTATAGACTTGCCGCTTGGCTCCACTGTAAAGCTGCTGGATGGTTTGCTTCGAGAGCCCTTTGTCCGCAGGGACCAGATGACTCTGAGGCTTATCCGCTCCACCCGCCAAGCCAAAGAACCCGAATGCCGCCAACCCGATAGCCGCCGCCAATAGCTTTTTCATGGTTTACTCCTTGTCTGTGTATGAATGAAATAATTGCACTCAGGGCATTTTCATTCCTTGGGACGAGCGCTGGAGCCGTAGCACCAGCAACGTCGGCTCCACGATATGCAGATTATTCAACAGGGGCTCGGTATATTTGATGTCCCCATATTCGGCTTCGTTGAAATGATGCTGCTTGCCCACGTGGTTGTTCCAGTCCACGCCTTCGGTCAGGAATCCGTGCGGACCATGATGATGCTTCGCTATGGCGCGCAGGATGGTGAGTCCGTCGGCGAGATACGGCTCGTGATGAGTATCGATATAAGCTTCAATATATGCCAATGCCGCCTCTGCGTTTTCCCAGAGATAGGCCGTATCCCAGCTCCGTTCCATGTAAAGCAGTCCCTTGGTCTGCACACCGTTTCTATCGTCAGCCATCTTGAACTGGTCCAGGCCCGCCAGGCACTTGCGGTACGCAAACTCGCGAATCGCCGCATCATCGAGCAGCTTGGCGGCTTCCCGCAGGACCCGGAACGCCACGGCGTACGCAACACTCTCATGCTCGTCATACGTATCGTGATTGATGCTGCCAAACAGCCCCCCCGCCCCCATGAACGCTCGGACTTTCTCTCTTATCCTGTCTTTA
>DATKWR010000670.1:0-3535 GCA_035529475.1 Sedimentisphaerales bacterium
CGAAGAGTGTGTCGTGGTGTGCGGGGGATTTGACGATATTTGCTCGTCCGACGTCCGCTTCCTGCAGGAGGCGGCTCGCCTTGGTCCGCTGCACGTTTTTTTGTGGAATGACCAATCCGTGCGTTCCCAAACCGGCAAGGATCCCAAATTCCCCGAAAACGAGCGTCTCTATTTTTTGCAGGCGGTTCGCTTCGTACGCAGCGTGTCTCTGATGACGGGTCGGCCGAATGCCGACGAGTTGCCTTCGATGCAGGGCGTACAACCGTGGGCATGGGTCGTGCGAGAGAACGAGGACACGGCCTCCAAACGGGCCTTCTGCAACAGGGAAAAACTCCTCTATCGAGTTTTGACACAGGCCGACCTCGCGGGATTCCCCGAGACAGGCGAAGCAGAGCCTCACACCACTTCCGGCAGGAAGGTACTGGTCACAGGCTGTTATGACTGGTTTCATTCAGGCCACGTGCGGTTCTTCGAAGAAGCGTCGGAACTCGGCGACTTGTACGTTGTCGTGGGCCATGATGCCAATGTCAGGGCTCTGAAGGGTCAAGGCCATCCGATGTTCCCGCAGGAGCAGCGCCGCTACATGGCTGCCTCCATCCGATACGTGACTCAGGCGCTGGTTTCGACGGGCCAGGGCTGGCTTGATGCGGAGCCCGAGCTGAAGCGGCTCAGGCCCGATATATACGCGGTCAATGAGGATGGCGACAAGCCCGATAAGCGAGAGTATTGCCGCGAGCACGGCGTCGAATACGTTGTGCTCAAGCGCCTGCCGAAGGCGGGGCTGCCCAGACGAGAGAGTACCGTGATGCGCGGCTTTTAGCGAAAGGAGAAAACGCATTGTCCTTGGAGAAGTGGCGATTGATCGAACGCATATACGAGATGGACCAGAAGCATCAATACCGCCCCGAAGACGGGTATATCGAAGAGACAAACGTGTGAATGACGATCCCAGGCGCACGCAAGTTGTCTCGGCCGGGCGCGTTTGTTATAATGTTTGTGCTGATTTTCGCCAGGGTTTAACACTGAAGGAGAAATACCCATGAAAACCAAATGCGGATTCGAGAAGAAATGCGTGTTGGTTCTGTCGGCTCTCTGCGTATTGCCGGCGGTAATGGCTCAGCAGGCCGACTACGAGAGCCAGGCCAAACAGATTCTGAACGCGGCAAACGTCACGGGCGGCATAGTGATTCACATTGACTGTGGCGATGGGAAGCTGACGGCGGCGCTGCGTGGCGGCCAGAGCTGCCTTGTCCAGGGGCTGGATACCGACGCTCAAGCGGCGCAGGGGGCCAGGCAGTACATCAGCAAGCTCGGCTGCTACGGCCCGGTGTCCGTGGAGCTCTTCGACGGGCGGAACCTGCCCTACGTCGATAACCTCGTCAACCTGGTGCTGGCCGAAAGTCTCGGCGACGTGCCGATGGCCGAAGCGATGCGCATCCTGGCTCCAGGCGGCACATTGTACACAAAGCAGAACGGCGGCTGGACAAAGACCGTCAAGCCGCGTCCCCAACAGATGGACGAGTGGACCCACTATCTGCATGACGCCAGTGGAAATGCCGTGGCGCACGACGATCTGGTCGGGCCGCCCCGACACGTCCAGTGGATCGCGGACCCGCGGCACACGCGCGGTCACGAGTATATCCCCAGCATGTACGCGCTGGTCTCAAGCAGCGGGCGAATCTTCTACATCGCGGACGAGGCTGCCATCGGATCCATCCGGCAGACGCCGCAATGGTACCTTGAGGCGCGCGACGCCTTTAACGGAATGCAGCTTTGGAAAAGGCCCATTGACACGTGGTTTCCCCACATCGTCAACTGGGGCCAAACGCCCCCTCAGCTTGAGCGAAAGCTGGTGGCCGTCGGGAACCGCGTTTATGTCACCCTCGGCCTGTACGCTCCGCTGAGTGTTCTGGATGCGGCCACGGGAGAAACCCTCAAGGTCTATGAGAACACGCAAGGCGCCGAGGAAATCATCCTTCACAAGGGAACGCTGCTCGTGGTCGTGCGAAGTGTCACCGCCGAGCGGCTCGCTAAGTCGAAAGAATGGGCGAGGCTCGTTCAGATAAAGGATTCCCCGGTGTATGTACGAGAGACGGCGGAGCCTTTGGTCAAAAACCTTCGGGCAACCGAGGCCAGGGGCGAGAAAACGATTCTTGCTCTCGATGCTCAGACCGGGCGGTTGCTCTGGAAGAAGAATGAAGCGGACATCGAGGGCCTGAGGACCAACAGCTTGTGCGCTGAGGAAAACCGCGTGTTCTACCAGAACGGCAAAGAGATTGTCTGCCTCGATTTTGAAACCGGACGAGAGTTGTGGTCCGTGCCCGGCGGTCCGCTCCGCACGTTGCATGGCGGGAGCCTGTATTATAGCGATGGCCCGACGGTAACGGCTCTGTCAGCCGAAACCGGAAAGACGCGATGGACGCAGCCCACCTTGTTGACGGAAGTCCGGGATGTATTCGTCGCGGGCGGATCGCTCTGGGTGGGCGGATTCAAGCCGTTTCCCTCCAAGAGAGGGCCGGCATGGGGCCCATATTTCGCCACGCAGTGCGATCTGGCAACGGGCAAAATGCTCAAGCACATCGAGCCCGAGAATCCGGGACATCATCACCGATGCTACTCGAACAAGGCCACCGACCGCTACATCCTCGGGGGCAGAAGAGGGACCGAATTCATCGATCTGTCGTCGGGCGAGGTTCTGTGGAATAGCTGGGCCCGCGGAGTGTGCAAGTACGGCGTCATGCCCTCCAACGGGTTGCTCTACACCCCGCCTCATGCGTGCGGGTGTTACGTAGGGGCTAAGCTGATCGGTTTCCATGCCCTGGCACCCGAACGACAGAACTCGGAAGTCGCAGTTCAGAAGTCAGGGACATTGGAGAGAGGCCCCGCGTATGGACAAATACGAGAGACGAGAGACGAAAGACGAGCGACGAATGAATGGCCAACTTATCGCCACGATGCTCAGCGGAGCGGCCGCACTCAAATGTCTGTGCCCACCGGCCTGCGCCGCGCATGGCGCGCGGAACTTGGGGGCAGCATCACCTCGCCGACCGTTGCTGAGGGCAAGGTGTTCGTGGCCTCCGTGGATGAGCACAAGGTCTTGGCGATAGACGCCGATTCCGGGCAAGTCGCCTGGCACTTCACGGGCGGCGCCCGCATCGACTCGCCGCCAAGCATAGGCCAGGGGCGCGTGCTCTTCGGGTGTCGCGACGGGTACGTCTATAGCGTGCGAGCCTCGGATGGGCAATTGGCGTGGCGCCTGCAGGCCGCTCGCGAAGGACGTCTCATCGCCGCCTGCGGCCAGCTCGAATCCGCGTCGCCGGTTATCGGAAGCGTGTTGCTCGACGACGGCGTCGTATATGCCACGGCGGGCAGGTCCTCTTACGCCGATGGCGGGATCGATCTTTACCGGCTCAAATCCGAAACCGGCGGCGTCCTGTCGAGAACAACGATTTACAGCCCCGACCCCAAGACGGGAAAACAGCCCGACCACATCGCCCCGGCGGTCATGCCCGGCGCTCGTGCGGATATTCTCACG
>DATKWR010000671.1:0-4433 GCA_035529475.1 Sedimentisphaerales bacterium
CTACCCGACCCTGATAGACTTGTTGGATTTGAAACGCCCGGTGAATGCCCCTGCACTTGCCGGGAAATCGCTGGTGCATTCGCTGACTGAAAACAGATCCACTGACCGCAAGTACGCCGTCTCAGAAAACTGGAACCAGGCAACTGTAATTACTGAACGCTACAAACTCGGCATCTGGATCGATCCTGGTCCCATCGATAAATACAAAGTGCGGGATAACCGCAAACGGCTTCCCGACCAACTTTTCGACAGGCAAAAAGACCCCCACGAAATTCACAATATGATCGACAAGTTCGAGTACGCCGAAGTTCAAAAGCAGCTTGGAGAGTATTTCGAAGAGTTTACCTCGAAAGTGCCGGCGACCGGCAAGAATGAATTCATAAGACGAACACAAAATGTATAGACGATTCGATTGAAGAGAGCCCGATTGATAATCGCACAGCACTACTGCTCTCACCAGTTCACTCTTCGCCAGTCACTACAGTCAATAGTCAATTATTGACGTGCAGGATTTTGGCGCCTTCGAAGCCGTTGAATCTTGTGGAAGAAGCAATGCTGTAGGCACCGATGTTCTCGGTGTAAAGATAGTCGCCCACCTGCAGGTCCGCGGGTAGTTGCTCCGAGAGCGAAATCTTGTCGAAACTGTCACACGTGGGGCCGACCACGGCGCAGATCTCCGTCGCGCCGGTTTGTGTCGAGAGCGCATGGAAATTGGGGGTCCAGTGGTCATAGACGACGCCCGAAAACGTGTGATAGACCCCGTCGTTGATGTAGTAGAAGATTTTGCCGTCGCGCCTGGCTTTTCCGACAATCTGCGAGACCAGCACGGCGGCCGTGGCCACCATAAACCGCCCCGGCTCGGCAATGATCTCGGCGTCCTGCGGGAAGAGCCTGGCACACTCGGCATCAATCACCTTCGCAAGCTTCTCAAACTGTGGGACGCGCGAATCGTATGGTACGGGAAACCCTCCGCCAATATCCACGATGTTGACGTTGTAGCCTCTCTTGCGGGCATCGTGGAAGACCTGGGAGGTAATCTCCAGTGCGGCTGTGTAGTTATCGAAAACAGTGCACTGGCTGCCGACGTGAAAGCTCAATCCCTCGACCGCCAGCCCCAGGTCGAACGCCTGGGCGATGAGAGTGCGCGCATCGCCGGGATCGGCGCCGAATTTGGAGCTCAGTTCCACCTGGGAGCCCACGTCAGGAACCTTGAGGCGCAGGACCACGCCGGCCGTGTCGCAATGTTCCTTGATCTTTCTGATCTCATCGGGGTTATCGAAGGTCACCAGGGGCTTGTAGCGCCGTATCTTCTGCAGGGTCTCCTGGTCCTTGATGGTATTCGAGAAGATGATCCTGTCCCAGATGTAAAAATCCTTGTCCTTCTCCTTGAAGTGCCGGATGTATTCATAAACCTGCATGAACTCGTTGTAGGAGGCCACGTCGAAACTCGCGCCCTCGTCGAACAGTGTCTTGATGATTTCCTGATTGGAATTCGCCTTGACCGCGTAGTATGCCTGGACGTGGGGCAGGTGCTTCTTGAATGTGCGGTAGTTCTGCCTTATCCGGTGATGGTCGATGATGAACAAGGGGGTCCCGTGCTGCTGCGCAAGCTTGAGAGATTCTTCTTTCATGTTCTCGCCGTCCGTGTCAAGTACTGAGCTTCTTGATGAGCTTCTTGAGCGTTTCGACCTCTTTGTTGTTTTCGAGATAGGACCGGATGAGCTTGCCGTGCAACTCGTCCCCGCGGTCGTACAGCCTTTTGAGCTTCTTCGGCGAGGCCGTCTGGACGACGTAGGCCGCCATTACCGGAAGTGCAACGGTGACATCGAGGTACGCAGTGACGGTCTCGTCCAGCTTCGCCGGATCGATCTTGCCCCAGCTTGCGGCCTCACTCGGGGGTGCGCCGGAGAGCCCACCCGTATCCGGCCGGGCGTCCGTCACGTTGATGTCGTAATCCTGGCCCAGTTCCGGAATCATCAGGACTTCCTGTATCTGCGGCTCGGTCTGAAGCATGAAGTTCTTCGGGCTTCCACCACCGATGAGGATGACCGCCGTCTTGCCGTTTTCATATCTCTTGGCGTTCAGAATGATGGCGGTCGAATCATTGACGTCGATGCTCGGATTGATCTTCAGCTTGAACCTGTCCCGCAGGCCCGCCGCTTCGGCCAGCAGCTCCAGCCCCGCCACGTTCATCCCGATGGTCGAATCTCCCGGCGACGACGTAAAGACGGGGATGCCGTTGCGATAAGCCGCCGCCAGGACACTGACCTGGCCGATGCCGTTGCTTTTCTCGTGCTCGTCGAGGACCTTGCCGAGATGATGATAGAATTCCCGCGTGCCCATCTCTTTCTGGAATTCCGGCCTGAGAAGGATCCGCCGCAGCATCCTGTCCGTTTCCATCAGGACGTCCTCGTAATCGAACAGGATGTCGTATATCCTCGTGATGCCTTTGTCCCGCAGGTCCGCGTCATCGACCGTGTGGCTGCCTCGGTGCATCGGCATGTTGAACGCGAAATGCAAATCGTGATACATGTTCGCGCCGGTGGCGCTAAGCCAGTCCACGAAGCCGTGATTCATTAAAGGAATGACCGCCGAAGGCCCCAATCCCGCCGGCGTCAGGGCGCCCGCCAGACTCAGGCCGACGGTCACGTCTTCCTGGGAATACTTGTCGCGCAGCAGATGACAGGCGGCCCTCAATCGTCCGCCATTGTACGCATCCATCCCGTCGATCAGTTGGACAATGCCCGTCGCCTTCGAGATCGGCTCGGGAAGAATCCGTTTTCCGCAAAGATACTGCGACTTGTTTGCCTTGTGGTTTCCCATGCGGTCCGTACCTTCCAACAAAGTAGCATCAAATATCCAAATAGTGGCATTGCCGCTTTGCGGCAATGCCTTCCTCAATTTTGCATTTTTATTTTTGATCTTTCCATCTTTATTCTACTCAACCCTCGCAACTCTGGGAAGCCTCAACCACAGAACCTTTTTCTGAGCGACTTGCCCGGCGGCAATTGTGTAGTGAAAATCGGCATCTAAAGTTATTGAAATAAGACGCAGTGTCCGAGTATGATGGTTGGTACGGCGTGCTACGAAGCCAAATTGCACTCTCTGGAGACTTGAGAAATGAATCGACGCAGCTTCTTGAAGATGACGGCGCTTTGCGGGGCATCGACGTTCCTGACGGGATGCACACGAGGAGCACTGAAGAAAACACCAACCGCTCGGCCTGCGAACATCGTATTCATTCTGGCCGACGATCTCGGCTACGGCGACGTCGGCTGCTACAATCCCGCCTCGAAGGTCCCGACGCCCAACATAGACAAACTCGCCGCCGAAGGGGTCCTGTTCACCGACGCCCATAGCGCCTCGACGGTGTGCACGCCCACGCGCTACAGCCTCCTTACCGGACGCATGGCTTTTCGTACCGGCATGCGGGGGGTCTTTGCCGGTGCAGGGGGACCCTGCCTGATCGAGGAAGGCCGACTGACCCTGCCGGAGATGCTTTGCAGGAAAGGGTACGCGACCGCATGCTTCGGCAAGTGGCACGTCGGCCTGACGTTCTTCGACAAGGACGGCACGCCCATCAATAAGAGCAACCTCGAAGGGGTACAGCGGATCGACTACTCGCGTTCGATCCCGGATAGCCCCATCCATCGCGGATTCGATCAGTTCTTCGGCACCGCGTGTTGTCCTACAACGGACTGGCTGTACGCCTACATCGACGGTGACCGGATTCCCGTTCCGCCAACGCACATAGTGGACCGCACAGGATTGCCCCAGCACGCCTACTCAAAGGATAATCGCCCCGGAATGATCGCGCCGGATTTCGACCTTGAAGAGGTCGATCTGGTGTTCCTGGACAAGAGCAAGAAGTTTCTCGAAGAGCACGTCAAGTCCAAGCCGGACAAGCCGTTCTTTCTCTTCCACTCGTGTCAATCCGTCCACCTTCCTTCCTTTGCCGCGGACCAATTCAAGGGCAAAACAAAAGCCGGCCCTCATGGAGACTTTATCTTCGAGCTCGATTACGTCGTCGGCGAGCTGATCAAGACGCTGGACCGTCTTGGCGTCGCCGAGAACACGCTCGTGATGTTCTCAAGCGACAACGGCCCCGAGACAACCAGTGTCGTTAATATGCGAAAAGACTACGAGCACGACGGCGCCCGACCCTGGCGGGGCATGAAACGCGATCAATGGGAAGGCGGCCATCGCATCCCGCTTATTGCCCGCTGGCCTGGGAAGATCGAGCCCGGCTCAACCACGGTTCAGATGACGAGCCTCACGGATATCATGGCGACCTGCGGCGCGATTGTCGGGGCCGAGCTACCCAACAACGCCGCTGAAGACAGCTATAACATGCTGCCGGTTCTGCTTGGCCGCCAGTCGAAGGAGCCCGTTCGCAAATACCTCATACAGCAGACTATCAGCCTGGCGTTATC
>DATKWR010000672.1:0-2064 GCA_035529475.1 Sedimentisphaerales bacterium
ACCGCCTTCGTACAGATTCCCTTTTTGTCCTCGAAAGTGCCGATTGGGATCGAAGAAATTATTGAATCCTCCCCTGCCGCCGTTATCGCCGCAGACGAAAACAATCGTGTTGTCTTCAATTTTGAGCTGTTTAAGCAAAGCGAGAATCTCCCCGATCTGCCGGTCAACCATTTTCACCATCGCAGCGTAAACTTTCACATCGTCCGGCCTCTTCTGGCCCTTGCCCCAGGGCTTGTCCTTGAAGTAAAGCCATGCGGGCTCATCTTCCGGAATTCCCCACTGGCCGTGCGGCGGTGTCCACGCGCAGTAGCAGAAAAACGGCTCGTTCCTGTGCTCGCAAATAAACTTTACGGACTCGTTGAAGATCAGGTAATGCGAGAATTGTTTTCCCTTGTAATAGTCGCCCGTGTTGCCCTCAAGGGGCACTTTCTCGCCGTTTCGAACGAGGTAGTTGGGGAAGAACGAGTGGGCGTGGGTCTGGTTGTAGTAGCCATAGAAAATATCGAATCCATGCCGCTCCGGAGCGCCGGTTGTGCCGCGGTCGCCGCAGCCCCATTTGCCGAATCCGCCGGTGGCATAGCCGGCCCGCTTGAGGACCTCGGCAACAGTGACATCCTCGTCCCGCATAGGCCAGACCTGACTGTTCTTGCGAACGGTGCAGTGGCCCGTATGCCGGCCCGTCATCAGTACGCAGCGGGTCGGCGCACATACCGGACCGCCAGCCAGGGCCTGTGTAAAGCGCATGCCTTCGGCGGCCATCTTATCGATGTTCGGAGTTTCGAGGTGCTTGTTGCCCATGCAGGACAATTCAAAGTAGCCAAGCTCGTCTATCATTATATAGACGATGTTCGGCTTTTTGCTTTTCTCGCTTTGCTGCGGCGTTTGAGCATATCCCTTTATAGAAAATGCCGCCGCTCCAAAGCCCACGGCTTTTAAAAAGTCACGACGTTTCATCATAGTTTACTCCATCCTAATCTGCTTCTGCGCTGTTATTTAAGCTATAATGGCCCCCTACTGTCCCGGCAGCGGCCAGTTCTCCGAAGGCGTGTGCGCAGCCTTCATACACGCTTCGATCTTAGCGACTATTCCCGGATGCCGGACGGCAACGTTGTTCTTTTCACCGATATCGTTTTTCAGATTGTAAAGCTCGATCGGCCCGTCGGGATCTTTGGCGACATTTTGCCGAATGCCCTTCCAATCGCCCATCCGCACAGCCTGCCTCTTGCCCTGCTCGTGAAATTCCCAGTAAAGATATTCATGCTCTCGCTGCTCGCCGGACCGGGCCAGCAGGGTCGCAGCCATCGAGATTCCGTCAATACCTTCCGGAGCTGTTACACCGACCAACTCGCAGCAGGTCGGCAGAAAATCCCAGAACGCCGAGACATGGTCACTGACCGAGCCGGCTTCAATCCTGCCAGGCCAGCGGGCAATCATCGGTACGCGAATGCCGCCCTCGTACAGGGCGCGCTTATAGGCCTGCAACGGACCCGAACTGTTGAAGAACGTCGGGTCCGCACCGCCTTCCTTGTGCGGGCCGTTGTCGCTGGTGAACATAACGAGTGTATTCTTATCGAGCCCAAGTTCTTTGAGTTTCGCCATCAGCCTGCCGACATCACCATCCATCCGCGTTATCATGGCGGCGTGACCTTTCTGCGGTTCGGGCCAGTCCTTGTCGGCGTATGGTTCGAGCGAAGGCACTTCCATCCCTTTTTGCCCCGCCTCGTTGTTCGCGTGTGGAATCGTCAGGGCCAGGTAAAGGAAGAACGGATTGTCTTTTTTCTCCTCCACGAAGCCTAAAGCTTCTTCGGCGAACAAATCGTGCGAATATTCCACGCGCTTTGTCGCCACGCCGCCCGGCGTCCGGTCCTGTCCGCCAATGACGTGATTGACTTCGTTCTTCAGCTCGACCTTTTCCTCGTTGCGCCACAGGTACATCGGATAGTAATTATGAGCGTGCCTCTGGTTGAGATAACCGAACCAGTAATCGAAGCCCTGCCTGTTCGGTATGCCGGTGCTGTCGGCCTCGCCGAGGCCCCACTTGCCGATGATCCCAGTGCTGTAGCC
>DATKWR010000673.1:0-3895 GCA_035529475.1 Sedimentisphaerales bacterium
GCTGGCCGTCATAGAAGCCCTCCACCGGCACTTCTGAACCATTGGGCCGCTCAAAAACAACCTTGAGCTCGACATCGGTAAAAGGATTCCCGATCTGAGCGGTGCTCTCCAGCGACAACTCAAAATACCCGCGATGGGCAAACGAAGCTGTCGCCGCCGGACAGAGTGTACTCAGCCATAAGCTGATAACCAATAGCGAGTGAATTACCCAGTTCTTTGCCATGTACGACCTCTCAACTCTATGCGTGACACTTGGTACTCAATGCTCACCTTTACTCAGTATATCAAGTGTATCGGGCACGTGCAATTCGAGAAAAGCGATTGTTGCCTGTGACAGATTCGGCTAAAATGGCGGCAATGAAGGTCAGATGGAAAGGCACAACGATGCATTGGAAACACCCAACACTCTCCGGATGGTCCGGATTACACTGCTAAACAATACATTTGAAAACTGCCCCATGAACGTTGAAGACAAGAGGTAATGTATGAAACAAAGTCGTTTCCCAATATTAGCGTGCGGCCTCCTACTCGTGCTGCCCATTGCGTTGACTCACGCCGCGGATATTCGCGAGCAACCCGCTGTAGGAAGCAGCTTTGCGAGCGTGCGGGATTTCGGCGCCGTGGGCGACGGCAAGGCGGACGACGCCGGGGCGTTCCAGCGCGCGCTCAATTCGGGCCGGGGTGATATCTTCGTTCCGCGAGGCACGTACCGGCTCGGCAAAACAATCGTAGCCGATCTGGATCGCATCGGACCTGTTTCAATCGTCGGCTCGGGCGTGGCGACGATTATCATGGCGGGATCCGGCCCGGCGATCAAGCTCGTCGGTACGCACGAGGGGTCGGCGGATCCATCCTCGGTCAAGGAAAACGTCTGGCTGAATCAACGCACGCCGACCGTGAGCGGATTGGAGATCGTCGGCGCCGACCCGCAAGCGTGCGGCATAGAAGCCACCGGTACAATGCAGGCGACGTTTTCACGGCTGACTATTCGCAAGGCCCTGCACGGCATCCACCTGACGCGCCGGAACCGCAACGTCATCATCGCCGATTGTCACATCTATGAAAACCGCGGAATTGGGATATACCTCGATCACGTGGACCTGCACCAGATCAACGTCGGCAATTCCCACGTAAGCTACAACGCCGGGGGCGGCGTCGTGCAGCGGGGCGGTGCCGTCCGAAACCTGCAAGTCGGCAACTGCGACATCGAAGCGAATATGGGCGCAAACAGCCCGGCCACGGCCAACGTCCTGATCGATGCTACCGGCGGCTCCATCGGCGAGATCGCCATCACAGGCTGCACGCTCCAGCACACGCACGAAGCGCCCGGCTCGGCCAACGTCCGCATTATCGGCGAGGGCGAGCTTCGAGCTTATGCCGACGGCGAGCGGCGCGGCGGAAACGTTGCCATTACCGGCAACATACTCAGCGACGTACAGATCAACATACACCTTATCAAGGTTCGCGGGGTGACAATCATCGGCAACACGATCTGGAAAGGCTATGCACACGATCTGCTCATCGAGGACAGCGCGAACGTTGTCATCGGCTCGAATGTGCTCGACCGCAACCCGCGCTACCATTACGGGGACGGCGCCACCGCCAACCGGGGCCTTGTTTTTCGCAACTGCGAGCAGGTCGTGCTGAGCGGATTGAACATCAACAACGTCCGGCGAAAAGAGGCCGCAATCGTCCTGGAGAAATGCCGGGATTTCAACATCTCCGGCTGCATAATCCTCGACTATGACCAGTGCGGCATCCTCATGGACGACGTCCGGGACACGGTGGTCTCAAGCTGCACGGTTCGTGACAGCCGTCCCCAGGCGGAAAGAGCAGCGGCTCTGGTGCTCAAGAAAGGCCAGGACAATCTTGTAGCCAACAATCTCCTGGCCGGCAAGCTCGACGTCGCCGCCGGCTCAGCAAAACTCACCAACAACCTGGAAAGATGAACCTGCCCCGCTCGGGAAACGTGGATTGTCCCGCTATGGCTCGGCGGCATATATAAAGAGGACCGCTTCGCCATCAACCGGATTGGGAAGCGTCGTTTGCTGCGATCCGGCGGAAATCTGCTCTTTCGAGGCGGTTTTGCCCGCGTTCGGATCGAACCACTCGACAACGTATTTGCCTTTTATGAGTTTCACCTCGAGCTTCGCCTTGGCGTCCGGCTGATAGATCAGGTACTGCCTGCCCGGGTTTGCGAGGCAATAGCCTGTCGTGGACAGGTTGTTCTGCGGCTTGCACTTGTTCAAATCCAGCCGTCGTGCAAACTGAAGGGCGTAGCCCATGCTGCGTCGCACCGGCTCGAACTTCGCATCGAACGCGCTGCCCAATACGATCCCGTCGTAGGGGTCCATGAATATCGGATTCAGCCCTCGCGTAAAGCTCTTCCAGACCCATGCCTGATTGCCTCCGATGCCCCATAGATGGTCCGTGTCGCTGAGAATGACCTTTTTCCGGTTGTCTGCCGGCGGATTGTCTCTGTAGCCGCCTTCGGGGTTCGGGGAAACCCAGTCCGCGGGACTGTCGAACAAGTCCTGATTCTTTCCGCCCTGGTACTGGAACGTCATGCCCACCGGATGCTGCTGAGGCTTGCCTTTTTCGTACTCGTGGATATAACGTATCATCGCGTATTGCCACGGCGTGGATTCGCGATGGTTCTCGTTGGAGATTTCGTACAAAACATTGTCCAGATCGTTGACGGTGTCAACGACTTTGCGGATGTACGCCTTCTGAATCTCGGTCACTTCACTGACGGCCAGCTCGTGCACCTCGAGCCCTTTGCCGTCGCCGTTCAAGTCACCGTTGACGCCGTTGACGTTGTTCTGCGGGTTGAAGGGATGCGTCTTGAAGCCGTCCTCGATCCGCTGCATCGCCCAGCCCTCGAACAGCATGACCGAAACGTATATCCCTTTTTGACGCGCAGCCTCGACTCTTTGCCGCAATCGCTCGAAATAGCTCGGATTGAATTTGCTCAGATCGAATTTGGGCTTGCCGTCCAACGCTTTGCCGCCGCCGGTACGCAACCAGGGATGAGGGGCGACGTAGAACATAGTCACATCTTTGCGGGCGTGGGCGCCGTTTGGCTTGGTATTCCACTGCACCATTTCCCAGGCCCACATCCGCATGAAGTTGTGATTGTATTTCTTCATCCATTCGAGGTAGGCGTCATAATCGAACGCCCGGGGCGAATCCTCGGGGCCCATATCGACCAGGTTATACCACACGTGCGATCCCGTCAGCAAAAGGGCCCGGCCCTCCTTGTCCGCGAAGTAGCGCGGATTGTCCCGGCAGACCCGCAGAGGCCCGTTCGTGGGCTCGGCGCGTACACCCGCAACGACAAAGAGCGCCAATAAGAGGCAGGCAAACATGAGACTTTTCTTAGAGTTCATCGTCCTTCCTTTCGCATCAAACTAAATCTGTCCATTCTGGCCCGGCTTGTCTCCACGGTCCCGGCATTTTACAGCCTCACCACAAAAACAACAATTCAATTGGCCCGCAAAAATCCGGCCCCGAACACCGCCTGTGGCAATACTCTTGTTCGCGTTGTTGACAGCCAGACTCGCCTGTGCTAATTTAGGGCCGCAGATGTCATCCTGAATTAGCCGAAGGGGAAGTCAAAGGATTGACGCATCTATCTCGGGGACGCTATCATGAACATCGCAAAGACAATTGTGCACCTGTTGGTATTCCTGTTACCGATCTGTCTGTGCTCGTGTGCAACCGTGGGTATTGAGAAGACCAAATATACGGTACTTGAAAAGGAGGGGCAGTTCGAGATCAGACAGTATCAGCCCCAATTAGTAGCTGAGACCGTTGTCGAGGCTGATTTTGCCGATGCGGGCAACATAGCTTTCAGGAGGCTCTTCGACTATATCTCGGGCAACAACCGCAGGAA
>DATKWR010000674.1:0-3533 GCA_035529475.1 Sedimentisphaerales bacterium
CAGTGGAAACTCCAGGCTGTGCTTAGGCTGCCACGACGGTACCAACCCGGCCTTTTCGTGGATAAACGCGGAACACGTATTTGGCGCCACCGGCCTGACGGCTTCACACCCTATTTCGTTTGTGTACGATTCGGGTTTGGCCGCCCTGGACGGTGCACTGAAAGACCCTTCGCAGCCGAGCACGCTCGGAGGGACTATCTCGCAGGATCTGCTCGACGGCGAGAGTAAGGTGCAGTGCGCCAGTTGCCATGATATACATTCGTCCGGCGTTGGCGATAAGCTGTTACGGGGTTACGATTACGGCAACGGGAGCGGTCCCGAGCTGTGCCGTATGTGTCACCTCAAATAGGCCTTGGCACACGAGGTGTTCGGCAATTCCCACAATCGCGGTTTTTTCGCACAGGTAGAGAGCTTTTTACCGGCCAAAAAGACGCGCACTTTATTCATCCAGCCCCCTGAAATTGCCGAAGTAGTACAGATGAGGACACACAAATCTGTGCTACTCAAGGGCTTAGCACTTTTTTGGGTGATTTGGACGGCGTGCCTTTTCACGGGCTGTCGGTCCGTCGAAATCGAGCAGCCTGCGTCAGAGCCGGTTTTCTTCCCCGCGCCGCCGGAGATGCCGCGCTTGCAGTTTCTGACGTCTTTGGCCGGTCCGGAGGATCTTGCTGCAAAGCGGACCGGCGGCTTCGAGCGGTTTGTGCTCGGGGAGCCGGAAACCGTGGAGGGCATCACCACACCTTACGGCATGGCGATTTTCGAAGGCAAGCTGTACGTCTGCGACGTCGGCAAGAGCATGGTCGGCGTGTTCGACCTGCGGAATCGCACATTCGGGTATTTGACAAAAGACCGGCGATTGATGAAGCCGGTGAATATCTACATAGACGACGACGGCTCGAAATACGTGGCTGACCCGACGGCCGGCCTTGTGTTTGTGTTTGACCGCGACGATAACCTCAGTGCCATGCTGGGACAACAGTTGAAGATCAGCCCAATCGATGTGGTCGTTCGAGGGTCGCTGTGCTATGTCACCGATTACGCCAGCAACCAGGTCGTCGTCTTAAACAAAATGAGCGGGCAAGAGATCATGCGCGTGGGCCAAAGACGATTGACGGAAGGGCAAGCGCAACCCCCGACCGAACTGCCGCCGGGCGAATTTTCCCTTATCAGCGATTTGGCCCTCGATCAGCAGGGGAACATTTATGCCACCGACAGAGCGGCGGCGCGGATAACGCAGTTTGACCCGTCCGGCTTATTCAGGCGTACGATCGGGCGGTTGGGCGACAACATAGACGAGTTCGTCAGGCCGAAAGGCATTGCCGTCGACAGGGAGAACAGAATATGGGTGGCGGACGCGGCGACGGAAGTGGTCAAGATATACAACGACCAGGGCCAGCTTCTTTTGTTCTTCGGCTTGCCCGGCAACGCGCCCGGCACGATGAATTTGCCGGCGACGGTGGTGCTGGATTATGACAACGTGGAATTGTTTCAGAAATACGCCGTTCAAGGGGCCAGCATAGAATTTCTCGTTCTGGTCTCGAATCAATACGGGCCGAACAAGATCAGCGTTTATGGTTTTGGCACGTTTCCCGTTCATGGCCGCACGATGGCGCAGGCGGGTCAGCCTGCCTCGCCGACTGTGTCGGACCGACCACTCGGTTCGCAGACACCTCCATCCCGCGCCCCCGAAGGGGCGAGAGCCGAGAGACTCGATCAGGCAAAGCAGGTCGCACAACTCTATAATTCGAGCATGGCGTTCTACCGCGCCGGGCAGCTTGAGAAAGCGAGGGAAGGTTTCGTACAGATCCTCGGCAGCGGTCTGATTCCGGGTGACATGGCAAAAACAATAAAGGGTTACATCGCGGATATTGACGGCATTCTGGCCAAAGACGGGCGCGAGCAGGAAATTGCGGAGTTGTACTATCAGAGCATGTCGCTTTACCGCAGGGGCGAGCTTGAAAAGGCCAGAGAAGGCCTGATCAGAGTTCTGAAAAGCGGCTCGATTCCCCCGGCCATGACAAACACCATAGAGAGCTATCTGGCAGATATCGACAAGAGGCTGTCGGCAGGACAAGGGCGCCGTGGATAGACAGAGCAACGCCGGCTTAAGGCCGATACCCGAGCTTTTACAGGTTGTTGAATTCAGAAGATATGTGTGGTTCGCAAAAGTACTGCGTCGGCTTACTTCGAGTGACGCCCATGCACCTGGGGGCGGTGATACTCGTCTGCCTCGGCGCGTTGCTCTTAAGCTGCGATCAGATCGGGCGTCACCGGGTCCTGACGTTCTTCTTTGACGGCGTCCCGCCGTTGAGTGGAGAGGGATTGGAAGGGGAACGCTTCGATGCGAATTCCCCGGAGTTGGAGCAGACGGGAGAGAAGCCCGCGTGGTATGTGCACGAGCCTCGAAAGGACTGCACGAACTGCCACCGCAAGCAAGCCACGAGAGGTTTTTCTCCTCAGACGCGCCTGATCGCGCCGACGCCGCAATTGTGCTACAAATGTCACGATGACCCCACTGTATCGGCCAACTTCGTTCACGGACCGGTAGCGGTTGGCCAGTGCTTGTTCTGTCACAATCCGCACAGAAGCAAGGTCGAACATCTGCTCAGAGAGGCTGAGCCCAAGCTCTGTTATCTATGTCACGACATGAGCATGATCGAGCTGATACCAGCCCACCTGACGCAACAGACCTCTGCCTGCACGGACTGCCATAACCCCCATGCAGGTGTAGCCAAATCGCTTTTGAAAGGAACGCCCTCCCAGGCGGAGTATGAACCTGGCGTCGGCAGGACAACCGCGGCGGCAGTGCAAGAAGACATGCTTCAAGTGGAGAAGCCCCAGGTTGCAGAACCGCCCAAGCCGGCACAGACAGAGGACCAAGGGGCCCGAGAGAGAAAGAACCTGTTGGAAGTTTTCGGAAAAGTCAGCAGGCTGATCGAACAGGGCAAACTTCAGGAAGCCAGAGGCTACCTTGAGGGAATCAAGGGCAGTAAGGCACTGACACAGGACGAACGCGCCAAGATCGAGGATGTCCTTAGACTCATGGACAATCTGCCGGCCAATGGCGCCGGGAAGCCTCAGAGCGAACCGGAAGCGGCTGAGAAGAATGAGGATTTGGCGGCCAGGCAAAGACAACCAGTGGCCGGCCTGTACTATCGGAGTATGGCTTATTACCGCGATGGTCAGCTTGGGCGTGCGCGTGACGGCTTTGTCCAGGTGTTGAGCAGCGGGCAGATTCCTCCGGAGATGGAGAACACGATACGTGCATACATTACAGATATAGATCGCATACTGGCTCGCGACAATCAAAAGAAGTAGCTGGAGCGATCGAGTTGTAGGGAGTCGGGCGTTTTGCTGAACAGACTGTACAAAAAGATAGAACACGGGGCAGCCGAACTGGTGCTCGCGGGCGCGATGCGCCGGGCCGCCGTTCTGTGCTGCGCGAGCGTGGTCTTTCTTACAGGCTGCGATGTCAACGTCGGCGGCAGGCAACGCCCTCTCGTGCAGCACCAGAAAATTCAGGGCGAAATGGA
>DATKWR010000675.1:0-6966 GCA_035529475.1 Sedimentisphaerales bacterium
TGGGATACCTGGATTTTCTGCGGCTGATGGGCTCAGCAACGGTCGTGCTGACCGATTCGGGCGGCATCCAGGAGGAAACCACCATCCTGAAGGTACCTTGCCTGACCCTTCGGGAGAACACCGAACGTCCGGTGACCGTCACGTGCGGATCCACCCGGATCGTCGGCCGGGACCCACAGCGGATCCTTGCTGCCTACAAGGATGCGATCAGTCCGAACGGTCGCATGTTCGGCACGCCTCCCCTTTGGGATGGCCAGGCGGCCCGTCGAATCGTCGATGTCCTGACGCAGAAGGCATGAAGAAACGCTGCCCGTGGCTTCCAGGGCAGAGGCAGATTCGCGGTACAGCCTTTGTGAGATAACCGTCGAGCGCATCTCGGCGACCAGAAAAAACCGGCAGCGCGCGGTACGTCAGTTCTTTAACGAAGTTCCGCTGAAGTCACCGCATCCTCGGCGACGCCGGTCGAAGGAGAGCCGTTCAAACGGCTCTCCTATTTTCATTCGAGTCGGTCTCGGCGGCCGAGGACCTGATGATCCGTTCTCTACGCGGCTCGACAGGTTATTGATGGCACGGAGAGAACCTCAATTCCGTCTGATCCATCCCGGCTCTTGGGCCGACCCCAGAGCACACACTGCCGACACCTACGTTATTATACATGTAGGGTTAATATCGTGTCAAGAATCTTTGGAGACTCTGTGACCCTGGCTCGCCCGATACGAAGCAAAGGGGCTTGCCTAGGGCGCAAGGGGCCACGGGCGACTTGCACCGGGTTGTCTTTGAGTGTATACGGGGTGTTGAACGACGGCGGTCATGGGGCGGGCGATTGCGTGGCCGCCTTGAAGGAGGGCGAGGCACGAATGATGCATCGACCTCTGCGTTGAAGTAGGTAGGAGTCCGAACCATGTACAAACTGGTTAAATCACTATCGACGCCCATCGTATGGGTCCTGCTCCTGATGATCTTCGGGCTGGTTTTGCAGCGATTTCGCGCCCGAAGGCGTCTGACGCTCTGCGGATGGTTCTCGGTACTGGGCGCCGCCCTTCTTCTGTACCTATTGAGCATTCCAGCAGTCTCAAACCAACTGCTGTACGCATTGGAAGGCCAGCACCGTACGCCTCGGCCGGAGCTCCTATCCAAACTGGATGTGGTCGCGATCCTGGGCGGCGGTCAATATCGGGCGGGGACATTTCGAGAATCCCCCGAGCCGAGCGGACTAACCTACGCGCGGGTCGTCGGAGGGGTCAGGGCCTTCAGACAACATCAAGCAGCCGCTCTGGCTCTATGCGGAGGCGAAGCACACGCGATGAAAACGCTCGCCATGGACTTGGGGGTCCCCCCAGAGAACATGATCATCGAGGCCAGCTCGCAGAACACGATGGAAAACGCCACGGAGCTCAGGAACCTGCTTGCTCCCGCGGGCCATCGACGCATCGGCGTGGTCACATCGGCCTTGCACATGACACGCGCTGAACGAGTCTTTAAGCAAGTTTTTGCCGGGGATACGATTATCCCAATACCGGTCAACTTCCTCTATGATCCCCCCCCAGAACGTCTGCAGGCCGTGATCCCATCCGCGCGCGCCTTCAAGACCAGCACGGATGCCCTCCACGAATGGATTGGCATGATTTGGTACGCCATCCGATATTGACCCACCGCCTGGCGTAGGTGGGCAGTGTACTCAACTCAAGCTTTTGTTTCTCGCTCTTTCGCCAGATGGAATGTATACCCGGCGAACAGGAACAATTGGTTCGACGAAGCTTGACTTGCAACAAATTTGCAACTAAACTTGTAATCATCATGGTCAACATGATCAACATGTTGATTTAGAATTGTGTCCCTAAGATGTTGTCGTTTCTATAACTTACTGAAAATGCGGGACTTCGGGAAAACCGGCTTGTTTGGCCCATAACCCGGAGGTCGCAGGTTCGAATCCTGCCCCGCTATTACTTGTAAATAAAGGACTTGCGTTAAATCGCGGGTCCTTTTTTTGTTGCCCAAAATGGCAAATGGCACATCACTTTTTAGGAGTTAGAACGATGGCCAGCTTGGTGAATCGTGTAATAAGATTGGAGGAAGAAAATCCTCGCTGGGGTCATCAGAAAATCACGGATCAATCCTCCTCCCTTGGTGAATATCTTTGTCCCGTTACCTCTTCTCCGGGTTTTCCATCACGCCCAGGAGCTCGGCGCAACTGGCGAAGTTTTGCTTCGGGTTGACGCCGCATGCTGGAGCACCGATGATGCGAATGCCGATGACCTTCACGGGCTCGAATCGGACGACGAATTCCTTGCCGTTGGGCAGGCCCTTGTTATCCGTCGCTGTGGTGTCCGGATAGGTATCGATGGCTGCCACGTCCTGCCACTCGCCCTCCGGCGTTTTCTTGACCTGGATACGCGGCTCGCCCTTCGAGGCGTCCCACCAGCTGCCATTGTGGTAGCATTGGCCGTGGGCGTAGAAGACGCTGTTGATGGTCACCGGGGGCTGACGCTCGACGGCGAACCAGTCTTCATCCTGCTTCTTTCGCGTGAAGGTCACACGCAAGGTGCTGTTGTCGCCGTCGACAAAGCTGCCATTCTTATTACCACTTCGCGACCACGACTCCATTGCGAACAGAAATGGGGAGTCAGGCATTGTTTTGGCTTTGTCGGGAGACGGTAGCCAGACAATGTAGTTCGAGCCCGTCCTTCCCGCTTCGGCGAAGCTTGTGAGCACCAGGGGCACGCTCTTGAGTACGACCTTGTTGTTTACGGTCTCACAGACGAGTCCTTCGCATTTGAAGGCGTGGGGGGTGATCTGTTCGGGATCAGCGACTGCTGTGAGCTTCACAGTGCCATCAGGCTCTGCCGCAGGCGAGACCCTCACATGGGACATCTGCGGATTGAGCCTCGTATCCAGGGCCAGGATGAGCGGTCCACGGCGGATAGCGAAGAAGCCCTCGTTCGTGTGCGTGCCCTTGACGAGTCGGGCAGGCATCTTGAGGTCGAGTTTTACGGTGTCTCCCGGCTTCCATTTTCGCGAGAGCTGAAGGTATATACCTGAGCCAGGCTCAGTCGGGCGGGGCTTACCATTAACGGTGGCCGTGTAGCTCCTGCACCACTGCGGGATGCGGACGGAGAGCGTGAACTCAACGGGCTCCCCGGGTTCAACGGCGATCTCAACCGTCCCATCAAGAGGGTAGGTCGTTTTCTGTGTGAGCTTCAGCTTAACGCCTTTGACCCTGGCGTCGAGAGTCGAGGGCTCGTAGAAGTTGACCATCACGCCGTCGTCGGCGAGGGTGTAGGCATAAGTGGTAGTCAGGGCGATGCCGCGTGGACCGCTGGAGGTGCAGCAATTAGTGCGGCTCATGAAGGGCTTGCACCCTTGCAGGGGCGAGAAGTAGCAAAGTTTCTCGCCACTCGGTTTCTGCGCCGCCAGCAATTGGTTGTAAACGATCCTCTCGAGCGTGTCGGCATATTTCGCCTCGCCGGTGAGATGGAGCAACTGGATGCAAAGCTGGCTCCAACTCACCTGGGCGCAATTCTCCGACACGTGGCCGGTATTGGGCAAGCAGTGGGGTTGCTGGAATACCTCGTTGAGGCTCGTGCCGCCGGTGATGTACATCTGGTTCTCGGCGATGTCGTCATAGGCGTACATGCAGGGCTTGAGATAGCTTTACTTGGCTGCTTTCGACCAGATGGATTTCATCTTCCATGCCTCGAGGCTCGTCAGCACGGCGGTCCCGCCCTCGCTGAAGGCGAAGACTTCGACTCTGTCCGGCCCCGCAAAACACTTGTGTGTGATGGCCACACCGTTGCAATAGACTTCAAGGACACCGCGGTCGACAAATAGGCGCAGAGTCACCGGCTCGCCTGCTTTTTGGAAGTTTGTATGCCGCAGATACTGAATTCCGAAGCCATCTCCGGCGGCCGCCCAAACCTTCGTCCCCCTGCCCTCGTTGTCCGCCCGAACGATCAGCCCGGAGCGTTCGGCACCGGCGTCGTCGAAGGTGGCGACAATTTCCAGCGAGTCGCCGCGCAGTGATGGAATGCGCACCGGTCTGTCCGCATGGATCACCTGCTTGCCAAGAGTCTGCCCGTCACGGCGCAAGCACTGCAGCTCCGGAATCGGCTCCTTCCAGAGACGGTCATCCGTGATCGTGATGACTCGCGGAATGGAGTGCGCCTGTTCCCACCAGGGAACGCCCTCAACAGCCGGCGGTTTACTGATCGTGGCCCAGCCGTGCATGATACGCCGTTGAGCACCGCCCGGCCCCTTGGCGTCTGCCATGTGCGGATTGAAGGCATAGTAGTGCCCCGTATCAACCTGGCGCACGGGCGTCTCCGCCGTGAACTCCATCGCGTCGGCGTCATAGCGACCGATCCAGTACGGGTTGCGCGCACCCACCATGAGCACATAGCGTCCATCGAGCGGCACCAGGTAGGGAAGCTCCCAATAGCCTTGGTACTTGATGGTTGGCGCCATAAGTTTCGTATTGCCGTCCATCAACCTTGGGAATGGACCTTGGCTCGAACACGGCAAGAAACGGACCACGCTGCTGCTCCGGCGAGGGTTGGAAACCTACTGCATTCTGCTGACTCGCCAGGAAGGTTACATCGACCGGCTTGTCGGTGCTATTCAAGGCTGTCAGATTATGGATCACGCAAGGCAGCGAGGAATTCTTGGCGTCCAGGGGGATAAAAGGACTGAATACCTACATGGAAACACGCACCGGTAGATTGGGATCCTCAAAATCGAACCAACCGAAGGGATATTCGCCCCGGAATGTCAGGCTCTTGATCGAAGCAAAAGGACCGACCGCTGAAGTCTGCAGGGCTCGTACAACCGAGGGTTGCTGGCCGACTTTCGCCCTTACGGCAAAAAAACTGTGCGTGAAGGATACCGGATAGAGATTATTGAATATCTGCCAAATATGGCGCTCCGCCTTGCCGTTGAACTGGATGCACCCTGCCCCAAGGCCCCCCATGGGCATACTGATGGCCTCAAGACGCTCGCCCTGATAACATGCCGGTTCGCCGCGAGCCAGAAGCGCTTCCCCAAATCGAGGCGATCGAGAATCCGAGTATCTCTCGGTGGCTTCGCTGTTCAATCCCATGGTCAACGCGAATGCCAAAGCGACCCATAGAACACGATCCATTTTCATTGTGTATCCTCACTTGTCTTTCTTGTCGGTTTTCAAGATTCGGCGGCATCGGGTGCGCTGGCTAAGGAAGGAACGAAGGCCTGGCTCCATTGTTTCCATTCGGTGGCACGCTCATTACTATTTTGTGTCCCAGTGTGTTCAGCTTAGGGCAACGAGTTGTCGCCCAGATCAAAACGTGCAAGAAAAGGCAAGAAACCTTTCTTGCTTCCAATATGGATGCCCCATTCGGGCATCTTACCGTTTCTGCTGCCGGAGAAAGCTTCGGGGCGATAGGCACCAGGGGCGGAAGGGACGGTCTTGAGATCCTGCAACTTGGAAAACGTCAGGCCATCCGGCGCATATTGCAGTGTCTTCGCAATCCCTTTGGGCCCGATGCTAACCATGGCCGCTACGCCGCCCCCCAAGGGCCACACCAACACTTCGTGCCCGCCGCTAATCAGCGGATTCCCCTTATGTTTCACGTATGGACCTTCCGGCCTGTCGGCAATGGCAAGACCCATCTTCGTGTTGACCGGCGTGTTGTTCCATTGCCGGCCTTTGTAGTACAGCCAGTATTTGCCATCGCGAACCAGCAAGCAGGCATCATCCACGCGCATGCTGTCAAAGTCATTGGGATCGTCGCTCGCTCTTAGAATCGGATTCGCCGTGAGCCTCTTCCATGGCCCGTCAGGAGCATCGGCCACGGCGATGCCGATGGCTGTCTTGGTTATATTGGGGCCGCTGTTGAAGAACGGCTTGGGGACCGCGGTGTAGTACAGCCAGTATTTGCCCTCGGCGACCAGGATGTTGGGGGTGAAGACGCTTTGCTCGTCCCAACTGCCCTGAGGTCCCCGTGCCAGGGCCTCGCCCTTCTCAGTCCAGGTATGGCCGTCGTTGGAGGTCGCATACCAGACGGTGGCATCGTAACCGTGGGCGACCTTGCCCTTGGAATACCAGACATAGTAGAGGTTGCCGACCCGGATGATGTCGCTGGGGTCGCGGCGCATCACGCCTTCTTCGGGGCCGATTCCTTCGGCAGAGGAATAGTGGACAGCCCATTCAGGGCCGGCCGCAAGCTGGGTAGCGACCAGAGCGGCCACGATGAGGGCCGTGTGCAGGATTGTGGGTTTGCTTAGCATTGTTGCGTCTCCAGGGTCATTTCGAAATCTGCCGTACAGGATTATTTGGAGAGAGGCTTGGGGGCATCGATGAATCCTGCAAGCCGGCCGTTTGCCGCCAAGTCTTTCTCGAAACGCCGGATATAACCGAGCAGTCGCTCTGCAACAGATGGATTTTGCTCCAATACACTCCTTGTCTCTCTGATATCTTGGTCCAAGTCGAAAAGGGCAACGGGCTCTTCACCCTTGACCCGCAGCTTCCATTTGCCTGAGCGCACCGCTACAAGCCTGTTGCCCCCATGATAAAAGAAGAACTCGTGTGGTGGCTTTGCGCCAGATTGTCCTGAGAGAACAGGCCAAATGTCTTTTCCATCGATGACACGATCACTTGGCATCCTTGCTCCAGCGAGACGCGCAAATGATGGCAATAAATCCATCGTAGTCAGCAACTCATCACACACACTTCCGGATGGAATCCGGCCTGGCCACCACGCAACTGTTGGCTCGCGCATCCCCCCTTCCAAAGTACTACCTTTGCCTCCCCGCAACGGCCCAGCATTGCCGATTCCCGGACCATTGTCGGAAGTGAACAGAATCAGCGTATTCCGGTCCAGTTGCAGCCTCCTGAGCGTTTGCATGATCTGGCCTACCGACCAGTCGATTTCACTGACCGCTTGCGGAAACAATTTGTCGCGCGTTCGCGAGTCCACTCCGGCACTTTCCTGGCGA
>DATKWR010000676.1:0-7656 GCA_035529475.1 Sedimentisphaerales bacterium
CCCTTCGATCAGCCCTACACAGCCGGCAGCGCCCTTTATGATGCAGAGATTCGCTACTTCGACCAAAAGAACAGCCAATGCCGGTTTACCCTGTACGTCAACGGCGAGCAACAAGGTTCACCCTGGTATGCTTCGCAGGACAGCGAACAATGGACGACGCACACAATTGCCGATGTGAGGGTCGGAACCGGCGATGAGATTATGGTGGAAGTCAGCGACACGACCCAGTCCGGCAAGCTGGATTACGTGCAGCTCAATTACAAGAGCCAGACCTCCGGCGCTTCGGGTTCTGCGAAGTCGCGTTTCACGGCCGGCGGCCCGCTTGACGACCCCGATGCCCTGCCCGGCCAGGTGATCGTGGCAGGCTCGAATCCGGGCTATCTGAAATACAACGGCGGCGGACCCGTCTTCCTCTGCGGGCCGGATAATCCCGAGGAATTTCTGTTCCGGGGCACTCTAAACGCCGACGGCACCCGTTCCGCAGGCGGCCAGGAAGAGATGATCGACCGCATGGCCCGCGCCGGCGTCAATGCCTTTCACTGCCAGATGACCCGTATGAAAAAGTGCAACACCAAGGGCGAAGGGGATGACACGCACACGCCGTTCGTCAATCATGACCCTTCACGAGGATTGAACCAGGATGTCCTGAACCAGTGGGACCGGTGGCTCGACCTGTTCGAACAAAAAGGGATTGTCGTGCATCTGGAGTTCTACAACGATGCGACGGATGTGGAAATGATGGGGTGGAAGCTGGATTCGCAGGGCAACCTGCCCCCCGATGAACAGCGGTGGATCGAGGGCATTGTCAAGAAGTTCAAGCATCACAAGAACATCCTGTGGGGCATTGAGGAGAGCTGCAACAAGCTTCCCGCAAGCCGCACGCCGCATTTCAAAAAAATCGGCGAACTGATCGCCACGACGGACAACCACAACCATCCGATCGTGCAGAGTTTCGTCGTGCCCAACGATCCGGAAGGCGATTTTCCGGAAGGCGGCATCACCTCCGATGCGTACATCGGCGACCCGCATATCCGCGTGGTGACCTGGCTTCACGTGGCGCCTCATAAAGACGATTTCGAAAGGCAGCACCAGGAATACCTCCGGTTTTACCAGCGCGACGCATCCAGGTTTGTGGTGATGAAGAATGAAACGTATCATCATCCGCGCCAGGCTGCGCAAAGCCGCAAGTACATGTGGTCGTGCGCGATGACGGGCATGCACGCACTCGAAGCTTACCACCATGCCGAGCAGGCTTCCGACGAGAAGATTTTGGCCGATGACGGGCGCATCAACACCTTCATGGAGCAGACCGATTTTTACAGAATGAAGCCGCGCGATGATTTGGCCGCCGGCTCGACCAAATGGGTGCTGGCCAATCCGGGCCACTCTTACATCGCCTACACGTATAACTACTCCGACCCGATGGGCGTCAAGGGCATGACCGCCGGCACATACGATTTTGTCTGGTTCGACACTGTAGATGGCGACACGGTCAGGCAGACCGGCGTATCGATTTCTTCCGGCGATGCAACCTGGACCAAGCCGGCTTCCATCGGCAATGAAGTCACGCTCTATATAAAGAACACAGAATACAAAGTGTAGAATACATCAATGCGCGGGTCGGATGTCAGAAGTCGGAATTCCGTCCTCTGATTCCTGCTGTTCTTTGGTTTTTCATTTGACAGAAGACCCCCGTAGAGCTACAATTACATTCACGGCCAACGGTCAGAAGTGCAGCTTGTTTGCCCTGGCTTGAAGTTCGGGGGCAACAGCGAGTGAGGGTTTGCGTGGCAAGCCGGCTGATTTCGCCTCCGGCACTCTGCCGGATTGGTCGGGTTTGAGGATATCGACGATGCAAATCAAGCTGATTCAACCTCTCGTGAAATCTCTTCTTGTGCAGATTAAGCCGTTGCTTCAAATGCCCCGCGGCCCGCTCATCCTGCTCCAGATACTCGCCATTTGTCTGCCGCTTTACGCTCGGCAGCGTCCGGCCCGGCCCGGTACTGCTCTGCGAAATAAGCGCAATTCCGATACCTCCAATCTCCGGCAATCCCGCACGGTGCCGGACAGAACGAGCGAGGAACGCTTGGGTCCATTTGAAACGGATGACAAGTACGCGCCGAAGAATCGCATAGACACCCTTGTGATGGCCACGTTGCGCGAAAAAGGCATCCAACCGGCCAACCTGTGCTCCGACGCGGTTTTTGTCCGCCGCGTTTATCTGGATGTGATCGGCACCCTGCCCGAGCCGGAGGAGGTCCGTGACTTTCTCCAGGACGCCAACCCCCGTAAGCGTGCGCTGTTGATTCATACCCTCTTGAGGCGGGATGAGTTTGCCGACTATTGGTCGCTCAAATGGTGCGACCTGCTGCGGGTCAAGGCCGAGTTTCCCATCAATCTCTGGCCCAATGCCGTCCAGGCGTACCACCGCTGCATTCAGGATTACCTCAGGCAGAACACGCCCTACGACCAATTCGTTCGCGAGATGCTGACCTCGAGCGGCAGCAATTTTCGCGTGCCGCAGGTGAATTTCTATCGTGCGATTCAAGGCCATGAGCCTTCCGCCATCGCCGGGGCGGTGGCCCTGACGTTCATGGGCGTGCGCCTGGAGAATTGGCCTGCGGAACGCCGTTCGGGCACGGAGGCTTTCTTCTCCCGCGTGGCCTACAAGACCACAAGTGAGTGGAAAGAAGAAATCGTTTATCTTGATCCGGTGCCGACCGAGCCTTTGCAGGCGGTTTTCCCCGATGGAGTCGCGGTGCAGATCCAGGCCGGCCAGGATCCGCGGGTGGTCTTTGCGGACTGGCTGATCCAACCGGAGAACCCGTGGTTCGCGCGGAATATCGTCAATCGCATCTGGTCCTGGCTGATGGGCCGGGGGATCATCCACGAGCCCGACGATATCCGCCCCGATAATCCCGCCGTCCATCCCCAGCTCCTGGCCTATCTGGAGAAAGAGCTGCTCAAAGCCGACTACGACCTGCAGCACATTTTCAGCCTGATCCTCAACTCGTGGACCTACCAGCAGTCTTCGATTGCGCGCAGCGATTTGGCTCAAGGGCGGGACGCCCTCGCCACAGCGGAGGCCCTGTTCGCGTGCTATCCCGTGCGCCGGCTGGATGCGGAAGTGCTCATCGACGCCCTGTGCTGGATTTCCGGGACGCAGGAAAGCTACTCCAGCGCCATTCCCGAGCCGTTCACGTTCATCCCGGAGGAGAATCGGACCATCGACCTGGCGGACGGCAGCATTACAAGCCAGTTCCTCGAAATGTTCGGCCGGCCGGCGCGCGATACCGGCCTGGAGTCCGAACGCAACAATCAGCCTTCCGACGCGCAGAGTCTGCACCTGCTGAATTCGAGCCACGTTCAGGACAAGCTCGAGCGCAGCACTCGGCTGAACGCCGCAATAAGGGCCGCCAAGAACAACCGCGACGTGCTGGTCAACATGGTTTATCTGAATATCCTGTCACGTTATCCGACGCAGGCTGAACTAACCGCCGCCCAGGGATATTTTCAAACCAAGGGGCTCAGCTTCAAGCAGGCCACGAACGACCTGGCCTGGGCGTTGATCAACACGAAGGAATTCCTGTACCGGCACTGAGCCGGGCTGAATCAGAAGAAAGGTAGTCACATGAATACGCAAAAAGCCACAGAATTCGTGAATCGGCGGGATGTGCTAAGGCGGGGACTTTTGGGAACGGCCGGTCTGGCGCTGTTCCGTCATCTCGGATTGGAGGCGGCGACGGCGCCTCCCAGGGCCAAATCGGTCATACAAATCTGGATGTGGGGCGGCCCTTCTCATCTGGACACCTTCGATCCCAAGCCTGACGCGGGCTACGACTATTGCGGACCTCTCAACAAGCCCATCGCCACCAACGTGGACGGCATCCGGATTGGCGAATTACTCCCACTGCTGGCGCAACAGGCCGACAAATACTCCATCATCCGGAGTATGACGCACGGAAACAACAGCCATGAAACCGCTTCGTACATTGTGCAGACGGGCCGCGAGCCGGGCAGGCTGGTTTATCCCTGTGTCGGGGCCGTAGTCTCGCTGTTCAAGGGATACGACCATGGCTACAAGGCGCTTGTCCCGCCTTATGTTGTCTTGACCCAGCCCCAGGGGCGCTTCTCCGAGGCGGGTTTCCTCGGGCCGCGCTACAAACCGTTCGCCACCGGCGGCGACCCCAACCAAAACCCATTCGCCGTCGAAGGGATCGTCGCAAAGGGCATCACCGATGAGCACCAGCGCAGCCGGCGCCAGTTGCTCCACGGCCTCGATTCGCTTGGCAATGCGATGCCGGGCAATTCGCAATTCGAGAAGTTCGACCAGTGCGAAGAGAACGCCTACGCCCTGATGTTCGGCGACGCCAGAAAATTGTTCGATTTGTCGCAGGAAAAAAACGAGCTTCGGGACCGATACGGCCGCAACACGTTTGGTCAATCCTGCCTGATGGCGCGGCGACTCGTCGAGAACGGCGTGCCCTACGTCACGATCAACTACAAAGGATGGGACACCCACAAACAACATTTCGAGATTATGCGCCGCAGGCTGCCGGAAATGGACGCCGGCATGGCCGCGCTGCTACAGGACCTGTCCGACACCGGCCTGCTCGATAGCACCATCATCTGGTGGAGCGGCGAATTCGGGCGGGGACCGAAAGTCCAGTGGGAACCCCCGTGGAACGGAGGGCGGTCCCATTACGGCAAGTGCTTCTGCGCACTCGTGGCCGGGGGAGGTTTCAAGGGCGGGCACGTCGTCGGGGCCTCGGACGAAAAGGGGGTGGAAGTGGCGGACCGTCCCGTCCATCCGCGAGACCTGATCGGCACCATGTACACGCTGCTCGGCATCGACCCCGACGGCCCGATGCCGAACCCGCGAGGAATGGAGCTGCTGGTCTGTCCCTCCGCCGAGGGTGACGGCGGCCGCCTCACAGAAATCACGTAAGCCGATCTGACGCCGTTCGGCTTCTTTAGGATTTTATGAAAGTCTGCGCGTACAAGGCCAAAAATGCACGGCAGTGCCATTCGTGGCTGTCCATAGTATTCTCGGTGGAAGACAGATTTCCAATCCGTAAGTTGTTGAAGGAATTGCCATGACCGCACAAGAGCCGGCAATGGAACCGGAAGTGGTCGATCTTACTGTCAACGGCCAGCCAAGACAAGCACATCCGCGTCTGTATCCTACGCTGCTGCAGGCCCTGCGGGAAGAGTTGGGACTGACCGGTACAAAATATGGCTGTGGTGAAGGCCTGTGCGGCACCTGCACCGTGCTCATAGACGGCAATGCGGTACGCTCCTGCCAAACGCCCACACGGCAGGTCGCGGGCAAGAAAATTACCACCATCGAGGGGCTAGCTGGAAACGGCAGGTTGCACGCCCTTCAGCAGGCGTTTATCGACGAAGACGCCATGCAGTGCGGGTACTGCTCGCCCGGAATGATTATGAACGCCGCGGCTTTGCTGAGAAAAAACCCCCATCCCAACAGGGACCAGATCGTCGAGAAGATGAACGGCAACATCTGCCGGTGCAACAATTACAACCGCATCATCGCGGCAATACAAAAGGCGGCCGAGTAATGAGCGACCCGGGCAAAGGCGCCGAATCCCGTAACGCATCGCCAAGTGCAGTGACGATCAGCCGGCGGCAGTTTACCAGGCTCCTCGGGGCCGGCATCCTGATGACAGTCACGGGCACGGACACCGACGCCGGGCAGACAACCCAGGCTCGCGCCGGATCACCCATCAGCGACCGCCTTCATGTAAGTGTTGACGGCACGATCACAATAATGACCGGCAAGGTCGATATCGGACAGGGTTCTCGGACCGAGTTGACACTGGTTGCGGCCGAAGAGTTGAAGGTGGACATTGCAGGCGTTCGCCTGATTATGGGCGATACAGCGCTTTGCCCCGATGATGGATCTACGGGTAGCAGCCTGACGACGCCCCGGACGGTCCCCCGGGTTCGGTCCGCATGCGCGGCTGCTCGGCAGATACTTATCAAGATGGCGGCCAAACACTGGGGGTGCGACCCCGGTCTGCTCAAAGCGCGCGATAGCACGGTGGTTCATGCCACCGACGGCCAATCAATATCCTACGGAGAGCTTGCCCGCATCGGGGGTGTCGATGAAGCGATGGAGCACGCCGGTGAAGACGACAACGCCGTCACGCCAGTCGCAGAGTGGACGGTCATGGGGCATCCCGTCCGACGGCTGACAAGCGAAGAAATTGTCACCGGCGCCCAGGTATTCCCGTCGGATATCCGGCGGCCCGACATGCAGTACGGCAAGGTGCTCAATCCCCCCGCATATGGCGCCAAGCTCGAGGTCATCGATCTGCATCCGGCGAAAGAGATGGCCGGCGTCACAGCGATGCGCGACGGGAACTTCGCGGGCGTGACTGCCCCCACATCGCACCTGGCGGAACTGGCCGTAAACCGAATCGCCAAGACCGCCAAGTGGGAGACTTTTGCCCAGCCGTCATCTTCAGAACTATTCACGTATATCAGAGAACATGTTTTGGACAGACCTGCGAAGCAGGGCAAGGTGGTGCAGAAGACCGGAACGTTGCAGGCCGGGCTGGACAACGCCGCGCAGGTTCTAAGAGAATCTTACACCTTGGCGCACATCCAGCACGCGCCGATGGAACCCCGTGCTGCGGTAGCCGAGTGGAGCAACGGAAACGTCACCGTCTGGGCGGGTACGGCCGATCCATTTCCCGTACGGAGGACTCTTTCTGAGGAGCTGGGCATTCCTGAAGAGCGCATCCGCGTGATCGTACCGGACACTGGCGGACACTTCTGCGGCAAGCACACCGGAGAAGCAGCCATCCAGGCGGCAAAGCTGGCCCGCGTAGCACGGAAACCCGTGCACATTCGATGGACCAGAGAAGAGGAATTCACCTGGGCCTACTTCCGCAAGGCCGGCATCATCGACGTCCGGGCGGGACTCGACGCGTCCGGACAAATCACAGCCTGGGACTGGACAACATGGCATTCAGGCAACTCGGCCATCACTGTGCCCTATGACATCCCCAACATATTCGTTCAGTCGAAGACCTGTCGTGCCCCCGTGCGCGAGGGTTCCTACCGCGCCGTCGCCGCGCCGGCGAATCTGTTCGCGCGGGAATCGTTCATGGATGAGCTGGCGCACGCGGCCAAAACGGATCCGATCGAATTTCGCCTGCGGCACATCTCGAATGAAAGGCTGCGCGCCGTTGTCGACACGGCGGCGCAAAGGTTTGGCTGGGACAAGGCACGCAGAAACGCAGCGGATAAGCGAGGCGTCGGCATAGCCTGTGGTACTGAAAAAGGGTCCTATGTCGCAACGTGCGCGGAAGTGGATGTGGACAGGGAACAGGGAGAAATCCGCGTCGTGCGCGTCTGCGAAGCGTTCGAATGCGGCGCCATCATCAATCCGGCCAACTTGAAGATCCAGGTCGAAGGTTGTATCGTCATGGGGATGGGCGGCGCGCTATGGGAAGAAATCCGGTTTGACAACGGCCGCATTCTTAATGCGGGATTTGACCGCTACAGAGTGCCTCGATTCAGCGATCTGCCCGAACTGGATGTCGTCCTCATGGACCGCCCCGATCTTCCCTCAACCGGTGCCGGGGAGACTCCCATTATCACAATCGCCCCCGCAATCGCCAACGCGGT
>DATKWR010000677.1:0-6626 GCA_035529475.1 Sedimentisphaerales bacterium
GGCAAAAGTATTGTTGCCGAGATTCCTGAAGAACAGATCGGGCATCGGTTTATCGAAGATCATCGTGATATAGAGGTCCGCCAGACCGTCGGTGTCCACGTCTGCAAACATGACGCCATGCCCGCCCAGCTCGTCCTTTGCGGTCGGCCCGCCCGTCCCGGCCGAAAGGGTGATGTCGCTGAATGCAAGAGTTTCTGCGGGACTCAGCAGAAGCGCGACATCTTCGCTGAAATGCAATGATATAGTGGTCGTCCCTGCATCACTCACTACATCGGGAAGGTCCGCTCGCTCCCCGCTGCGCGGATTCAATGTCTGGGCTGTGTATTTCCCGGACGGCAAGGACAGACTCATCTCAATCTGCTTAGTCCGACAAGGCTTCAGATTGTACAACTGCTCGTCAACAACATACAGGAGGTAGCGTCCTTTACCATCGGTGGAGGCCGCGTGGCCATAGCCGGGAATCTTCTGGGGAAGGGCCCCGACAGCCGGCGCGAGGCGCAACAGATCGTATTCGTTCAGGAGTTGCCGCAAAATGTTGAACCACTGGCGCAATTGGCGTCCGTCCAGCCTGCGTCCGTCCCCAATCGGGGCTTTGCCGGAGCCGGTTTCATCCTGCGGCGTGAAAGACCAATCCAGATTGTTGTAACCCGCGCCGCCGGAGAGCAGCATCTCATACGCTTCGGCCCGGTTGACCGCATAACGTTCGGGCTCGCCGCGCACGATCCCTGAAAACGTCTCGTCATAGACAATCGGCTTGTGAAAGCTGTCGCGCTGGCGGAGGAAGTGCCATATCTGCCCGGCCTGGCCTTTGGGCGGTCCGGTGTAGTGAAACCACCAGCCATTGGCCTGCGTCTTTGATGAGATATAGTGGTAGTTGATGATGTCGATGTTCGGGTCCCGGAAGTAGGCTTCGTCATCATTACGCATGCGCAGTCCGTCATCTTTGTCCGTAACGTCAAACCGAAAGTGGGCATTGACCGCAACGAGATGCTGCCTGGGCAGGTTCTTTTCGGCCTGTCGGACCACGCCGGCCAGGTGCCGCTGCCACGCAATCACTTTGGGTTCCTCGTTTTCAAGGGAATCGAGCGTGCCGCCGCTGAGGTTCGCTTCGTTGCAGATCTCGAAATAGATGTTGTCGAATTCGTTCAGCTCTTTGACCAGCTTGCGAATGAACCGCTCCTGAAACGCCGTGACCGTGGGGTCATCCAGCGTGATGAACAGATTGGGCTGCCTGACGTTCACACCTACACCGTTTATGTTGTTGTCCTTGTGACTCGGAAAGAGCGCGTACCTGTGTGAGCTGTAGGGCTTGCTGAAGAATGTCACTTCACAAACCACTCCGTGCAGGGCGCACTTACGCAGAAAGTCCTTGAAGCGGGTAAAGTATGCCGGGTTCCACTTCTCCAGATCGAACTTGCCGAGCCCGTCCAATGCCTTTCCGTGCCCGTCCACACGCTGAAACGGCAGAATGGCCGCAGACGTTTCCGGCGCCAGAGTGTTCGCTTCGACCATACCGGCAATGTCGCCCGGGCTGCCGTCGGCTGTCTCACGGTAGAATGCGAAGACGCGCGTCATGTTCTGGCCCGTCCGCTGCATCTCCTTTAGATACATCTCGTAATCGAAGTCTCCGTTGACCACAGATCCATAGTGCTCGGCCGAGGTTAGAATCTTCATTGGGTTGCCTCGGTACAGGAAGACGCGGTGATTGTCCGGATGGATCGAAAAGACGCCCGGCGCGCCGGACGGTGCTTGCGGAGCGCTGAATGAAGCGGGCATCGAAAGTGTCGCAGCAACAATGTATATAATGGACTGTCTGATATTCATCGCTTATGCTTCCAGTATATGGGTCAGAGATTCATCTCGCGCAGCAGGATCCGCATGTTCCTGGCGCTTTGCACGTAATCCGGCACTCGGTTGTCCCGTTCGACCATGACCCAGCCATTATAATCGATGTCCTCCAGCGCTTTCAACACACCCTCGAGGTTCAATGCCCCCGTACCCAGCTCGCAGAACTTCTCACCCTTGCGTGTTCTGGCGCCTACCATGTCAGGGCGAATATCTTTAAGATGGATATACCGGCACCGCGGCCCAAGATCGCGAATTGTTCGCACCGGATCCGAGCCGCACAGCGCCAGATGCCCCGTGTCGGGGCAGGCAAAGACGCCGGGCCGCTCATCCAGATAACGCAGGAGGTCCTCGCGTGTCTCGACAGCCCCCGGCTGTCCGGGTCGGCCGATGTGCGGGTGAATCACGATGATGATGCCTCGCTCGCCTGCATAATCCACCCATTGTTTCGTTTCCTCTTTTGGAACCCCCGAGCGAACGATCTTTGCACCGGCTGTGTAGGCGTAGTCGATCGCTTCTTTGAGTGCGCCGCCGATGGCCGCACATCGGATGCCAAGCTTGGCACATTTCTCGCGCACCGCTTCGGCGGGTAGGCCGATTTCATTGGGCTTGGCCTCGAAGCCGTCGTAACCGGTTTGCCTGGTCAGGATCAGCCGCTTCTCGAGAAACTCACCCTTGTCCCAGGCGCGGTCCCAGTTCCAGAAATGATGGCCGATGAGCCATTTACGCCTCTCGCTGTTGTTGCTGCGCCCAACCGCTGAGCCTGCAAGCAGCGCAGCCGTACCGGCCAGAAATTCACGTCTTGACAAATCGCGCATCGACCAACTCCAGTCAGAATACATTGCCGGCGTGTCGGCTAAATCCGGTTTTTTTCACCGAGTGTCACTGCTGTTGCAGGGCGAGCCACGACTGCATTTGATAGCTGCACGCGCACTTGGATGAACCGTCAGGCACCAGGACCATCCCGCCGGCGACAATGGCGTTGAACCAGCAGCCCGGCCTTATGCCGCCGAAGTTCTCGGTGCCCGCGTCGCGCGTCAGGTCGAGATAGCCCAGAGTTCCCGACCGGAAGACGAGCATATTCGTACTGCCCGCAATCTGCCCGCAGCCATAGGACCGCTTGAAGTCCCACGGGACATGCTCGCCTGTTTTCAGCGCCCACGCGCCGCCTTCTGCATATATGATCTCGCCGTTTATCAGAGGTCGGGTCTTATGCTCGACTGTCTCGTCCCACAGGCGTAACCCGGTTTTCACGTCTAAGGCCGCCATCCGACCGCCGATTTCCGACGGCAGCTTGAAGAAGCTGTGCTTGACGGCCTGATAGTACATCAGCAGCACGCCGTGCTCGTCACTTACGGCAAGCTGTGTCCCGAAAATGTCATCGTCGTTTCTCCAAAGAATCGAGCCGGTCCGAGCGTCCATAGCGATCAGCGTGCCGCCGGGATGTTCGCCGGGCTCCAAGGGCGGACGGTGTTTTCCATTCACTGCAGGATCGGTGATGCGGTCGGCCGGAGCGATGGCCCGGTCGATCAGATAGGCCCGCCCGCCTGCAATTGCGACGGTGTTGTTGCGAATGGAGTGCTCCGGCTTGTACTGCCACTTCAACCGCCCGGTCTCGGCGTCCATGGCAAAAAACAGGACGGATTCATTGCGGAGCCGTATATTTCCATAACGGGGGCTTATGGTATGCTCATCGTTGAGCACCGAGCCAAACAGCAGGCCATCGGCGCAGGCGACGTAGCCCCAATTGCGATTCTCAAGCGACGGATCGACCGGCGTTTGGAACTCGCGGATTTTCCTGCCTGTTGCCAATTCAATTTTCAGGCACCTGTTGTCCGTGCGCACGAACACAGAATCGTCGCTCAGGCAGAAATTGCTGCCGGTATCGCCAACGCCCACGTCGTGGTGCACACCGTCCCAGTCGGCAAGGATTCCCGGAATCGAATACGTCCATAGAGTGCGCCCGTTGTAGGCATCCACGGCACAAATGCCGTCCACCCCCTCGACGACGAGGTAACCACGATTGAACAACGGCGCGGGTCCCTGCGCATGGCGGTCCACAATTTCGAGTGCGCCGTCCCGATACCACGCCATCTCAAGCGGCCCTCGGATGATGCTGTCCACGGAGCAGAGTGTGTTGGCAGCATCGGCGTTCTGATGCGTCCACTGACCTGCGCCTTTCAGCGGGCCACGGCGTCGAACCTGCAATTGCCCGGGCGCTCCAACGCAGACGACTCCTCCGTAGGGTCGTTGCAGGCGCTCTGCCTCGGTGGTGTCCAGGACGCCGGCCTGCCCGGCAAGGCTCCGGGTCGAGACGATCAGGTTGGCGCAACGACGCGGGTACGGCGTTCTGTGCGGGTCCCCGTTGTGGATGGATACCCGCTCTGCATACACGCCCGCATCATCCAACATGCGCCGCGCTCTATTGACGTGCGCCGGGTCCGCATCGATTCCTATCACGTACAACTGCGATCGCCGAGCCAACTCCAGCGCCAGCTCGCCTGTTCCGCATCCTAAGTCGATGCAAATCCCCGCCGTGACGCCACTTGCCGCGAGAATCTCTTCGGCCGCTTTGCCGTAGTCGATGTCACTGGCGGCGGGGGAAGATTGCGCTGACAAACCCGGCGTCGAAGGCGGACTTTGCTTCTCGGGAACACCAAAGCAGTAAATGACGCCCCTCGATGTAGAGACCACGAGCAAACCGTTCCCAGCCGCCAGACCAAGGGCGTTGCCCTCCACCTCGCACGACCATCTAATACCCCCATCCTCCAAGTTCACCACTTGCACAGTATTGGGCCCGCCGCAGACCGCTTCTGCGCCGGCGCCGATCACCTCGTGCTGTTGTTCGTAAGCGGCAGCCAGGAACGGCCCGACCTCGTAACCCAGGGCTTCAACATCCGGCCTGGCCTGTGCCAGCGTACGTTCCAAACCGGTTTGTTTGGGAACGTTTTCATCGACATCCTTGAATCGCACCTGCGCCCGGTATAGATCCCCGAGAGCGGGCAATCTTTCGATGACCTTTTCTGCTCGCTGACGGTCGGCGGGGTTCTCCTGCAAGACTATTTCCGCGCACCTTTCCAATCCCCGGTAGCTAACAAGATTGCCCTTGCGGTCGGGCTTCTGAAGGTCCGCCCAGCGATAGGCCAGCAGCGTTACGCCGGTCGATTGCAGAATCCCGTCCGGCAGGGCACAGAACACGCCTCGTCCGGCACGTGCGGCCAGATTGCCGGTATCTGTTTCCAGGAAACAACCGCCATTGACGACAAAACGGTCGGCGATCAGCGCTCGGGCGCCGCCGACCGATCCGTTTTGCTGCAAGCGGTAGTACTCGAATTGGCCGTCGGAACGCCGAAACGCAGCCGGCACGGCCCGTCCGGTTGGAACGAACAAGCGTTCGTCGGTAGCCAGCAAATACCCTTGCGGGGCGACGCCGCTGTGGGCGTTGGCTCCACTATGCGGCTGCGGCATGTACAACCGGCCGGCGCTGTCATTGGTCCAGAGGACCTCTCCCGTTTGGGCGTCAAGCGCGTGCAGGAAGATCCCATCGCTCGGCCAGATTCCGGCGGCGTAATAGACTGCTGTTTCCATCACCACCGGTCCGCCGCGCGCAGGCCAGCGCGAGATCATGCGTTCGTTGCCCAAACACATCCTCTCGCTCGGCCCGCCGCGATGTTTCCAGAGCAGCGTGCCGTCGTTGATCTTGATTGCGTAGATATGGCCGTCATCACTGGCTGCGAAGACTCGATCGCGCCACGCCGCCGGCGCAAAACGCACGGGACCGCCCGTGAAAAACGTCCACCGCAGCTTTCCACTGGCAGCGTCAATGGCCACGACCTTGTCCTGTGCAGAGCTGCCAAAGAGCACAGTCTCGCCGACGATGATCGGCTGATACGCAAAGTCGAACGTGATTCGGGACGAGTTGGGCCAGGCCGGCATTGGCGCGGTTCGGTTCCGGTAAATCCAGCGAAGCTCCAGATTGTCCGGGAGCGGCTCCGATGAATACCCGGTGCGCGCCGGATCGGCTCGATACATCGGCCAGTCACCACCTTGAAGCGGACCGGTCGCCAGAGCCAGAATCGCAAGTCGAACAACTAAAGCAAAGGGTCGATATCTCATAGCGTCTCTCCGTGAACATCGAGCAATGCGGGGGAGTGTAAAGGCAGCAATTCTTCTGCCCGGAAAAGTGCAGCGCGAATTCATCGATTGTGCTGCACTTGCTTCTCCCAGTCGGCAAGCAATGCGTTGAGCCGCTTAACCTCCTTCGGCCGGTCCTTCAGTAGATTGCGGGTCTCGCCGACATCATTGGCCAGATCAAAAAGGTCCTCCTCTGATTGGCCTTCATCCGTCCGCCGAATGTATTTCATGTCACCGTCTCGAACCGTCCGCCAGGTTCGGTCACCACGACGTGCTCTCCAAAAAAGCGTTCTTCTTCGCGGCGATTGGCCGGTTTCCACCAGCTTTAGAATATCGATCCCGTCAAATTCACGGCCGGGAGGCACCGTGGCTCCCGCGATGCGCACAATAGACGCGGAGAAATCCATGGTGATGCACACCTGATCACTGACCAGACCCTCGGGAATCACCCCGGGCCAGCGCGCCATGGCCGGCACACGGATGCCCCCTTCGAACGTGCTGCCCTTGATCCCGGACATGGGGGCATTTCTGGCGCTGCCGGTGCCGCCGTTATCACTGCTGAAGATGACCGCCGTGTTCCCGGTCAGTCCTTTTTTGTCCAGCGCCTTGAGTATGCGCCCGATACACCTGTCCATGTGCTCGATCAT
>DATKWR010000678.1:0-10224 GCA_035529475.1 Sedimentisphaerales bacterium
CGATGTCACCGAGGCCGGGTGCGCAGGGCATCAGGCGGAAGCTGTAGCGGTAAGGCTTGGTCGGCAATGTGTACTCAGGGTGCGTTCTTGCGCCCCAGCTATCGTCGCCGCCGACGCCCATCTGCTTATAGTCGAGATTGACCGTGATGATATCGCGCTGCGGCAGCTCGTTAATGTGTTTGGCGTTCTCAAGGTCCTGCATCGTGAAGGGCCACGCGCTGATGTCGATGGTGGGCATTCCGGTCGCGACCAGGCCGAAACCTTCGGGGTCGGTCAGGGCCACCCATCGCACATCTGATTTGTTGCCGGTCTCCTGCGGCCGGACGTAGCGGTGAATGTTTTCACCGACGCGCCCCGAGTACAGGCCGAATGCGGCGCCGGTTTTCCTGTCCCAGTACGTCTCCTGCGGCCCTCGCCCCAGCCAAGTGAGCTTGTTAAGCCGACCCGGTATGGCCATCTGCATGCCAAAGCGAGGCAAATCGGGCAGCTTGTTGCCGCCCGGCGTGAAGGTCGTCTCGACGAGGATCTCGCCATTGCCATAAACCGTGTAAACGTTCTTGCAGGTCGAGCCCGTTCCGACGGGGATCGAGGTTTCGACGATGATACGAACAATCTGCGGCCCGAGCTGTTTGGCCTCCACGCTGGTGACGCTTCGCCTTGGCCCGGCGTCGCGCCAGGCGCCGAGGCGTTTGGGCATGCCGTTGCCGTTGTCATTGTCGATGGGTACGCGCCAGAAATTGGGGACCAAAGGCGAGGCCACGAGCTGTTTTCCGCCGAAGACGAAGGACTCCAGCGCCCCAGAGTCTTTTCCAAAAGCAGCCTCAAAGTTGGCGCCCACGACGCTGATTTTCTGCGCCATTTCTTTCAGTTTGAGTGCAGCCATCTGACCGAGAGCAATACCCGGTGCCGCTGGAACATCAAAGGGAACCTGAAACTGATCCCAGGCCAAAACGTGTCCCCGCTCGGCCCAGCTCGCATCGGCGGCGAGGGTAAAGGTGATCTTGAGCCAATATTCCGCACCGGGCGCAATATCCGGTTTTCTGAACGGGATCGACAAGTCGCCCTCAGCGCCGGGTGCGAGTGAGAATTTCGGCAGCGTGCCGTTTTGGATGACTTTGCCGTCGGCACAGAGTTCCCAGTTGACGTTGGCCAAATCGAGGTCCAGAAAATCGTATTCATTGCTGACTCGGAATTTTCCGGCCGGGATGTCAACGGGCGCGACGTGAATTCGCTGATAGACCTTCTTGACCTCATAGAGCGAGGGGTTTGGCTTTCGGTCCGGCTGGACCAGGCCGTTGCAGCAGAAATTGCCGTCGTTGGGATTATCGCCGTAGTCGCCGCCGTAGGCCCAGAACTCCGTGCCGTCGGGGCTTTTCTTGCGCAGGCCCTGGTCCGCCCAATCCCAGATGAATCCGCCGATGAGGCGTTTGTGTGAGCGAATGGCATCCCAATACTCCTTCAGGTTGCCGACGGAATTGCCCATCGCGTGGGCGTACTCGCAAAGGACCATGGGCCTGTTGTCAACCGGGTCGGTGGCAAGACGGATGATTTCGGGGATACGTGCGTACATGCGGCTGATCATATCCACGTAGTAAGGATCGCGCGGCTTGCCCACGGCACCTTCGTAGTGGACGGGACGGGTTGGGTCGTAGTCATGTATCCACGCGGCCATGGCGGCATGGTTGGGCCCACAGCCGCTCTCGTTGCCCAGCGACCAGAAGATTACCGACGGATGATTCTTGTCGCGTTCGACCATCCTGACCGCGCGCTGCATGAAGGCGGTGTTCCAGGCCGGCACGTTCGAGAAGTAGCCGCCCAGGCCGTGCGTTTCGAGGTTGGCTTCGTCGATCAGGTAGATGCCATACTCGTCGCAAAGGTCGTACCATGTCGGGTCATCGGGATAATGTGACGTCCGCACGGCGTTGAGGTTGTGGGTCTTGAGCAGCTTGATATCCTGAATCATTCGGCTGACGGGGATGGCCCGGCCGTGATCGGGGTCGTGCTCGTGCCGGTTGACGCCGAAGAGCTTGATGGACTTGCCGTTGACAAAGAGCTGGCCCTCTTTGATTTCAACCTCCCGGAAGCCGACGCGACAGCTCTCGGCCTCGACGAGGCGGCCCGAAGCATCTTTCAGCGTCAGCACGACGGTATAAAGGTACGGCGTCTCGGCGGACCATTGGCGCGGGTTCTTGACCGTCGCTTCGAGCAATGCGAACTTGACGTTGTCACGTTGCGGATACTTCTCGCCGATGATGGCCGAGACCGTCCGGTTCAGGGGTTCGGACAAAACGGGTTTCGTATCGCCGTCGTAAAGCTGGGCCTCGACGCTCCAGCCTTCAATGCTTTCGCCGCCGTAATTGGCGATCCGGGGACGGATCATCAGCGCAGCGTCGGCGTAATTATCGTCAAGATCGGTTCGGACGCAGAAGTCGCGGATATGGACCTGGGGCGCGGCGAACAAATAGACGTTTCGATAGATTCCGCTGAGCCGCCACATGTCCTGGTCTTCCAGGTAGCTGCCGTCCGACCAGCGATAGACTTCGACGGCAAGGGTATTTTCGCCGGGCTTGAGATATTCGGTGACATTGAATTCAGCCGGTGTCATGCTGTCCTGGCTGTATCCGACTTTGCGCCCGTTGACCCAGACGTAAAAGGCGCTCTTGACGCCGTCGAAGTGCAGGAAGACCTGCCGGTCCTTCCACTGCCCGGGGATAGCGAAGTCTCTTCGATAGGAGCCGACGGGGTTGTAGTCGTGCGGGATGTAGGGCGGGCTGGCTGGAAAGGGGTATCTTATATTGGTGTAGATTGGCCGGCCGTAGCCGTGCATTTGCCAGTTGGCCGGCACCGGGATCTCGGCCCAGCCGCTGACGTTGTAATCGGGCTTGTAGAAATCCATCGGCCTGTCGGCGGGCTTGCTGACCCAGTTGAATTTCCAGTTGCCGTTGAGCGATTTGCAGAAAGGCGAGGCCGTTCGGTCGGCCTTGAGCGCTTCGGCGACGTCACGGTAGGGGACCAGTGTGCAGTGGCCCGGTTCCTTGTTTATGCCGACAACCTCGGGATTCTCCCAATCCGGAACCTTCTGGCTTACCTCTGTACTGCCTGCTTGGAGCCGGCCGCACCCGAACGGAAGGATTGAGACAATAAAAGACAAAAGACAGCACACGCTCCCGCCACGACCAGGCAAAAGAAGACGCGTTGTGACTTGCAATTCGTTCGGCATCGATAGGCTCCTTTCATTTTCCAAAAAAGATCACAGTATCCAGGTCCAGAGTCTATCCTGTGCTGCATTTCTTTGCAAGGACTCAGGCTCGTTTGTAGTGTGCCCGTAAGGGCATTTCGGACTCATCCGACAGGTCCGCCGATCCGCGTGGTGGACAAGTCGGGAATAACGCCTTACGGCGTCACTACGAACAGGTCGTGCTCGGCGATTTGGCTTGGCCGTGATTATTTCTTAGACTTTACATGGGTCCATCCGCCGTAAGTTGGGTGGATTCATCACATTTTCGCGAACACGTCTTTTGGGGGGAAAAAAACATGGCACTTAAGAAAATAGCCGCACTATTGGTCACATGCGCCTGCTTGCTGCTGCTGACAACGTCGTGTTCAAGATATGGAGGCCACACGGGGCCGGTTATCGTACCCGGTAACGGTCCGCCGGCGCACGCTCCCGCCCACGGCTATCGCCGCAAACAAGTTTCCGGCGTGGAGCTTGTTTTCGACTCGGGGCGGGGCGTTTATGTTGTTGTCGGCTTTCCGGACCATTACTACCACGATGGCTATTTCTACCGTCTGCGTGCCGGCGCCTGGGAAATGAGCCTCAAGCCCGACACAGGTTGGGCGTCGGTGTCTATGGCGTCGCTTCCGCCTGGCCTTCAGGCCAGAGGCCACGATAACGGCAACCACAACGGCCGCGGGCACGGCAACGGGAAGAACAAGAAAGCATCGTAGTTGCCGGCGGCAGAGCGGTCCCGGCTTCTGATGGAACACTCACGAGCTTGCTTTTGAAGGGTCTCGGATAATGAGGTCAAAAGATCCCTGGGCGAACCCGAAACAGGCCGGCCGCTTGTGCGCTTGTGCCGGAAGGCGAGGCAGCAGGGCGATAAGCTGTCAGAAAAACAGAGTTCAAAAAGCCCCCGCTTCAGGCAGAAGGCGATTGAACAAAGCAGGGGCTTGATGGGGTACGCTGGTTGCGTTTGCCCGGGACATCTTTCCGTAGTTAAGTGCCGGCGGCCGTAACACGTGTAACGTTTTTTCCTCGCGTGATGATTCTCCCCTGCGCAGTCCCGTGCCTACAGCGCATCATGCAGGCGGGCGGCACGCTGCTGCAGATCGGCAATACTTTTGGAGCTTATCACACGGCGGTATCGCAGGCCTGCGTATTCGAGGTACCAGTCTGATATTTTGCGCCAAATCCCGTCGCCCGAGTCCCTCTCGTGGAGGCGGTCCGAGAATGTGTGAAGCGTCTCATTGAGTTGCCGCATCGCTCCGGCCCTCGCCACTTTGCGATCCATCTTTGTAAGTACCCTGTGTAAATCTAACAGCGCCGGACTTTTCGCCACGGCAGACCTCGTTTTGCTCTCGGAGACTCCGGAATGGCGCCGTCGCAGAAGCGCCAGCCCCAGAGCCGCTGCGAACAACGGCAGCGACACGGATATTCCGGCGAGCAGGCCGTACGATTGGAACATCCAGCTTAACACACCAAGAAGACCGTACTCGTACAGGGCCTGCACGAGCCGGCCGAGCAGAAAACGGGCGCCGCCGCTTTCCCGCTGTAAATCCTGGGCGAGCTCCGTTCCAGTCGCGTCCTGACCGACCGTTGCTTCGACGATGGTCCACTGGTTCCGTTCCTGGTCCCAGGCCTCCGCCCAGGCATGGGCGTCCATATTCCGGGCAGTCCAAAGATCGTTCTGCGGATCCTGCTCGGTTACCAGAAAACCCGTGACGTATCGAGTCGGCACGCCGGCCAGGCGCAGCAGGATCGCCGCACCGGAGGCAAAATATTCGCAATAGCCCGTGCGAGCCTCGAGCAGAAAGTAGGTCAGCTTATCGCGATCCGACGGAGCGTCCAGTCCGAGCGCGTAGGTGTAATTGGCGTTAAAGTACTTTGTCACCGCCTCGATTTTCTCCGCCGTGCCGTTACAGCCGGCAAAGGTCTTGGCCGCCAGCTCAACGACGCGCCGATCGAGGTCCCTCGGAACTCCGAGCATCCGATGGTGCTGCAGGGTGGCGGGGCGGCTACGATAATCGGACATGCTGTAGGCAACGCGGTAGTTCAGGCCCTTGCGCACGTTCGATGCGTACACGATGTCGTTCTCATCCCGCAAAATCAAATGAAAGGGCGCTTCGAGAAACGACGTGCCCAGCGGCGTGAAGATAGCGTCGGCATACGGGGATTCATGCTGGATGGCGATATACTGGAGGTTGGAGTCCTCTCTGGTGTCAAAGCGAAAGATGTTTCTTCTGCCTGCGAAGTACAAGCCGAGCGGCCCGCTTTGCTGGGGCAGTACTTCGTGCCTATTGGCTGCATAGCTGAACCATTCCGATTCGCGGTAAACGTCGAATGCGTTGGCCCGCAGGTAGCTCGGGCTGCTGTCGGCCTTGATACTCAGTACGGGCGTCGGATCGTCCTCTCCCTTGATTCTCAGGATGCTTGAGAGCTTGCCGCTGTCGCTGAATCCCACAAGGGAGGTTCCGTCCGTCGTGCTGCCCAGGCCGCCTCCGCCGCGCCAGAACCAGACGGGCAGATAGTTGAGGACTTCCACGTGACGATAGAGTATGGAGCTCATAATCCAGCCGCAGTTGACGGTCAGCAGCAGTATCAGGCTGTAAGTCAGCCAGTGAGAAGCGATGGACGAAGGAGGATGGATGATGGACGATGCGTTCCTCGTCTCTCGTCCCTCGTGGCTCGCCGTTGCATAAAGCACGACTAACAAGACACTCAACAGTTCCAAGAGCCGAAAAGCGACGTACAGGTCATCGAGCAGCAGGACTTGCCCGGCCGAGATCGTCACGGCGATGTGGAACAGTCCCAGCGACGCCGGCAGTTGCCGCGGGGACCCGAGAAACAGCACGAGAATCATCGAGGCCAGGAAGTAGCGGGCGATGGTTTGCCAGGCGACGGCGGCCGCCTGATCGAAAGCCATCCGGCTGGAAGGACCGGCGTAACGAAATTGAAGCGCGAACATGGTCGCCAGAAAAAGCAGCAGGAACGACTTAATGACCCGTTTTTCGGGCCGGATGTCCCAGGTGAAGCGCCGCTGCAGGCCGAGCAGCCCCAGCACGCTGAGCAGGGCAGGGTAGGCAACGTCCCCGGAAGCCAGCGCGGTCTGAATCGAGCCGGTCAGGATCATGGTGGCGGCAATAGCCCTTTGTGTTCTCATACGCTTTGTATCCGTCCGGTCAGGACCTCGTCAGGCGATATGATCTGGACATTCGAAACCCGGCTGATCGTTTCTTGTTCCAGTCCGGCGCGAAGTGACGGGTCGCCGGCGTCACCCACGAGCAGCACGACGGTGCGGCAGCCGGCTCGACCGGCTGCTTCGAGCAGCGCTTCGTATGCACCTGTCCATCGCAGCACAATGAAAAAGACGTCGGATGTCCCGTAGAGTTGGGTGGTGATGGCGGATTCTATTTGCTCCAGCGAATAGCCCGCCGACGGTTCCACGCCGGCCAGAATCTCCTCGATCTTGTCCAGGCGCACCGTTCTGGGCCGGTCCGCGAACTGATGAAGGTCGGGCCCGGTAGCCAGCAGGTCGATCAAACAAGCATCGTTGATGCTGAACGCCACCGATGCGCACAGCGAGACGGCGGCCTCAAGCTCTCTGCTTTCCCTGGGCTTTGGGCGCAACATCGCTTCGGAAATGGCCGTGTCCAATATAAGGGCGGCGCGATTGTCAAAATCGTCGTGGTATTCTTTGGTCGCCGGAACGGACAGGCGGGCCCATGCGCGCGAGTCGATTTGTCGAAGAGAATCGCCGGGCAGGAAAGGCCGGTTTCCGGCATATTCAGGGGAAAATCCCATCCGGCCCGTGAGTCTGCTGCTGCCTGAGGGGGCCTGTCGGCTTGGGCCTCTGGTCGATACGCGCAAGCGCGAGAACGTCGGCAGGACAATGATCGGGCAAAGGCTCGACTGGTCCTGGTGCGATATGCCGAACGTGAACAGGTTGAAGGGAAAGCTGGATAAGCAAACGGGCTGCCTGATGAGGTAGTGGCCTCGACGCATGGGCCGTATGGCGACGGTCATTTCAACGGTCTGGCCGGGCCCCAGGCGAGAGATCACCCGCCCGTATTCGACCCGTTCAATCGCGTCGGGCAGCGCACCAAATTCGAGCCACAGGTTGTACGCTGCGAATCGCCCGACGTTTTCGAGTACATACGTCAGCCGGATGGTTTGACCCGCCATGACGCGGTCGGGCAAATTGCCGCTGAGCCGGACTTTGGGACGCAGAACAAAGCCGGCCAGAAAAGCCACCAGTACCACCCAAACCAGAGCCGACAGCACGCCGAACGCGGGAAAAACGAGCGCCGCCAGCGCGACAAAGCCGATGCCGTGCAGAATCACCTTGCCCGCTTCGGTCAGCCCCAAGGAGAATTTAGAATGCAGAATGTGGAATGTAGAATTCTTAATTCTCAATTCCTTTTCAGACCGGCACTTTGATCCGGCCGACGATGTCCGCGACGACCTGCCGGGTAGTCGCGCCGCTGTGCCGCGCCTTGGTCGTCGGGAGGATGCGGTGCGGCAGCACGTGGGGAACAAGCCACAGCACGTCGTCGGGGATAACAAAGTCTCGTTTTTGGAAATACGCCCTGGCCCTGGCCATCCGGGACATCATCAGTGTCCCCCGCGTGCTGATACCCAAGCCAAGACGATTGTCCCGGCGGGTCGCATGGACGATTTCGACCATATAATCGAGAATGCTGTCGTCCACGTGAACCTCGGCCGCTTCTTTCTGGATCTGCTGGACCTGTTCGAGCGTGAGCACCGGCTCTATTTTATCGAGCGGCTCGGCCACGCTATGCGACTTGAGAATGTCGATCTCGACATCGACCGTCGGATACCCGATGCCCAGGCGCACCAGGAAACGGTCCATTTGCGCTTCGGGCAGCGGATACGTCCCGTGAAATTCAATGGGATTCTCCGTGGCCATCACCATGAACGGCTTAGGCAGCGGATAACGCTGGCCTTCGATCGTCGCCTGGTTCTCGTTCATCGCCTCCAGCAGCGCCGACTGGGTCCTCGGCGAGGCGCGGTTGATCTCATCGGCCAGAAGGATATTGCAGAAGACCGGCCCCGGATCGAATCGGAAGTCCCCGGTGACGGGGTTGTAGATCGAGGAGCCCAGGATATCCGCAGGCAGCAGGTCCGGCGTGAATTGAATCCGCCGAAATTTCGCGTCGATGCTCTTGGCCAGGGCCTTGGCCAGGGTCGTCTTGCCCACACCCGGCACGTCTTCAATCAGCACCGAGCCGCCGGCCAGCAGCGAAACGATCAGCACGTCGATACACTCACTTTTGCCGTAAATGACACTTTGAAGGTTCTCTTTCAACAGCCCCACAAGGCCGTTGGCTGTACTTGCCGTAGTCAATGCCGATCTCCCTGAATATCGTACAATTTCATCGCAAGCCCCCAAGTTCCATTATACAGCCATACGCCCGGGCGGGCAAGCTGGTTCTGCAGGATTGCTGATGGGTGGCAGCCTCAAGCGCAGCTTGGGGATGGCTTCTCAGGTGTCCGCCATCCCCAAAGCCTTCGGCTTTGAGGCTGCCACCCGGCTGGACCGGTCGGACGGGCCGGACGGGCGGGCGCCCTCTCAGTCACAGGGCCACAGCAGGTTCGTTCGGTCTGCGACCGTTTCTGCCGCGGGAATCTTCTCAATCAGAGCTTCGTACCTTTGGTTGCCATAAACGATGCAACCCCGGCGCAGAAGGGCGAACAGCCCTGCCGGCGAGGATTCTGCGATTTGCTCGTGGGGCCATGTCTTTTCAGGATCGGCGTATGGGGCCAGATAATCGAGGGCCTTCCTGATGCTTCGGCCGTCGGCGGATTCGTAATGCCACAAGTCGATTCCCGCTTTCTGGCCCATCGTTGCCAGCCGAAACAAGCCGTCCAGGTTCATCGTGCTGTAGCCGAGTGACTTGGTTCGGGCCAGCTCGCGAGGCTGGCGGCCGTCAGGCTCGATGTGCTTGTCTATCCGGCGAGACTTGGCCTGCTCCAGAATCGTGCGCGCGGGAGCCACCTGGCCGAGGAAAAGGGCCAGGGTCACGACCTGGGCGTCGTACCAGGTCCCGTGATTGTTGGATTGTTTCTCTTCGCCCAGCCCGTGGCTGCTCGTGCGCAGCCATTGGAGGTATTCGGTGCACCACCGGTGCATCCCGTCGCGGTCGGTCGAGGTCCAGGCATCTGACGATTCGAGCAGACCGATGGCATCGACGATGTGAGTGAGCCTGGCCGTGTCGATGATGCCTATGTCGCGACCGAGGGTCCGGCCGGGGATGGCCTGGCCGAATTCCAGATTCGAGTTCATGGCGGTCGCCTCGTCCAGGAACCACACGCGCAGCAGCTTGGCTGCGTGCTCGGCATAAGGGCGGTGTTCCGTGAAATACCAGGCAAGGCAGAGCGTTTCGACGGCGTCGGACATTCGGCCGAACGCCGGCCGGTCCGTGTCGGTCGTTCTCGTTTCCGGGTTGACCCGTCCGTCCCGCCGGATGTAGGGCAACCCATCGGGCTTGTTCGGATCGGGCCACCAGTAAGGCCCGAGGCTCATGTAGTCATGCTTGTCGCCGCTGGGTGGGATTTGCTTCTTGTCCATCACTGAAAACGGACCCGCTTTCAACGCTTCGTCCGCTTGCGTTCGGAGCCTCTCCATCGCCGGCTGAAGCGATTCGTCGCCCTGGCGGACCCTCGTCTTGCTTTCAGCCAGCTTGACGGGGCTCAGGCAGAAAACTCTCGGACGTTCGTTTCCGTCGGTACGCCTGTTTGCTTCCTGAGCGTCGGCAGAACAGAGCAAACCAGAAATCAGAGCCATTATCAGCCAAGCCTTTTCGGACGAGCACACTTGCCTCATACTCTTGCCCCATACCTTGTATAGGCTGTTGCAAATGTTTTGCAACATTTCTCTTGCTTTTTCTGGAGCATCACGTATGCTACCTTCATTATGGAGAAAACATATTCGACCTACGCAATTCGTGTTCGAGCCGTCGAAGCAGTTCGCCAAGGAATGGTGT
>DATKWR010000679.1:0-12126 GCA_035529475.1 Sedimentisphaerales bacterium
CTCCTTCAGCGGCAGCTTCACAGCCCCGGCGGACCGCCTGACAGGTCGGATGTCGCTGGTAGTAGAGGGCAAGCCGCAAGGCAGCACGTACATCAACGTAGAAGAATACAAGCGTCCCAAGTTCCGGGTCCGATTCGATCCGCCCGCCGAAGCGCCCAGGCTCGAAACAGAGGTCGTCGTGCCGCGCCTATACCGGCGCTGCTATCGGCGGGGCCAAGGTCGCCTGGCGGGTCGTGCGGCAGGTTCGCTTCCCCATCTGGTGCTGGTGGGCCCGGAGGTATCCGGTTTTCGGCCAGGCACAGGCGATTGCCCACGGCACCGGAGTCACCGAAGCCGATGGCTCTTTCTCGATTAGCTTCACTGCCAAGCCCGACCTGTCCATCCCGCAAGAGGATGAGCCGGTCTTTGAGTTCCGGGTCCATGCCGATGTGACCGATACGACCGGCGAGACACGCTCGGACGAGCGTATCGTTCGCGCGGGGTACACTGCTCTGGAGGCCGCCATCGGCGCGGATCCCTGGCAGACGCCGGATAAACCGGTGGACTTGACTGTCCTGACGCAGTCTCTGGACGGCCACCCTGAACCGGCCTCGGGAATGATTCAGGTCTATAGCCTTCAGCAGCCGGAGAAAGTCATTCGACCAAGCCTTGTATCGACGGGATCTCAGCTCGATGCCTCCGACCCGAATACGTGGGAGCTTGCCGAGCTGATCCGCGAGGAGCTTTTCACCACGGACGCAACGGGACAGAGAACGATTCCCGTCGTCCTGCAGGCCGGCATCTATCGCGTGATGCTGCAAACGCAGGACCGTTTCGGCACGCCGGTCGCGGCACGGCATACGATCCATGTGGCAGACCTTGAAGCTACGCATTTTGGGCTGCGCATCGCCAATCACCTGGCTGCGCCGAAGTGGTCCCTGGAGCGTGGTGAGTTGTTCACTGCCCTGTGGGGCACAGGGTACGACACCGGCCGGGCCTTCGTGGAGCTGGAATGTCGCGGCCAGGTCCTTCTCGCATGGTGGACCGACCCAAACCGGACTCAGGAAGCCATCGCGCAGGTCGTCACTGAGGAGATGCGAGGCGGCTTTACGCTGCGCGTCACGTACGTACGAGAGAACCGGGCCTACCTGAGCGAGCGAATTGTGGACGTGCCCTGGACCAACAAGGAACTGATGGTCCGGTGGGAGCGTTTCAGGTCGCTATTGGAGCCGGGTCAGAAGGAAACATGGACTGCTGTAATCACAGGGCCGGATGCAAGAAAGGCGGTCGCCGAAATGGTGGCGGGCATGTACGATGCGTCTCTGGACCAGTACCTCCAGCACGACTGGATCCGGCGTTTCGCGGGCTTCCGCCGGGAGTCGAGCCGCCTGTCCAGCCAATTTGAGAACGGCGCCCGTGCGTTCCGAACGGTCTTTTCTGGCTGGGGTGTGGACTACCTCTACGCTTCACTGTCGTACCGGCATTTTCCCGACGAGATCCTTGTCAATGTCTATGGCGCTTCAGGCGGTGTGCCGGCGCCAGCCGGAAGAACGGGAGGGACCCCGGAAGATCAGAAAGATGCCGAATCGCCCCCCGCGTTCAGTCCGGGCCCGGACCAGGTCGCGACCCGCAAGAATCTCGACGAAACCGCATTTTTCTTCCCACATCTCGTTTCGGACGCCCAGGGCGTGGTCAGGATCGAGTTTACGATGCCGGAGGCCCTGACCGAGTGGCGATTCCTGGGTTTTGCCCACGACAGCCAACTGCGCAGCGGATTCCTAACAGGCACAACCGTCACGGCCAAGGACCTGATGGTCGAGCCCAACCCGCCGCGGTTTGTGCGCGAAGGGGACGTCATCGAGTTCACCGTCAAGGTCACCAACCTGTCTGCCGCCCGCCAGACGGGCAGGGTAAGCCTCATGCTGGCCGATGCCCGCACCCTTGAACCCCGCGACGAGGCACTGGGCAACCTGGCTCCGGAGCAGATCTTCGACGTACCCAGCCTGGAGTCCCGCACGCTCTTGTGGCGGCTGGCCGTGCCCGATGACTGCGATTTCCTTATCTACAAGGCCGTGGGCGCCACCAGCCGGCTCAGTGACGGCGAAGAAGGTTACTTGCCCGTACTGAGCCGTAGAATTCTTGTGATTGAGTCACTGCCATTGTCTGTGCGCGGTCCGCAGACAAAGGAATTCGAATTCGCCAGCCTGCTCAACTCCGGCCAGTCGGCGACTCTGCGTCACCAGAGCCTCACCGTGCAGATGGTCTCCCAGCCCGCATGGTACGCGGTAATGGCTTTGCCTTACCTGATGGAGTATCCGTACGAGTGCAGCGATCACGTCTTCACGCGGCTCTATGCCAACTCACTGGCCTCGTACATCGCCAATTCCGACCCCAAGATCCGGCGCATCTTCGACCAGTGGAAAGCCACGCCGGCACTGGACAGTCCCCTCGAAAAGAACGAAGACCTCAAGAGCGTGGTCCTGCAGGAGACTCCATGGGTCAGGCAGGCAATGGCCGAGTCTCAAGCACGCAAGAACGTGGGAATTCTGTTCGACCAGAACCGGCTCAGCGACGAAACATCGCGTGTCCTGTTCAAGCTCAAACAGATGCAGCTCGACAGCGGCCTGTGGCCCTGGCTGCCGGGTCTGCGAGGGAACGAATACATCACACTCTATATCACGACGGGCTTCGGTCGCCTGCGACACATGGGCGTACGAGACATAGATGTCAGTTGCGCGGTCAAGGCGCTCGACGCACTGGACAAATGGATGGACGAGCAATACCGGTGGATTCTCACACATGGTAATAAAGACCACAATCACATGGCCCCCACGGTTGCGTTCTACCTTTATGGACGCAGTTTCTTCCTGGCGGACAAGCCTGTGAACAGCCAATACCAGGAGGCCCTGGATTACTGGCTCGCTCAGGCGCGCCAATACTGGCTCTCCTTGTGGCGCCAGTCCCAAGCCCACTTGGCCATCGCGCTGAAGCGCTTTGGCGACGCCCAAACGGCCGCTGCCATTATGCAGTCGATACGGGAATACAGCGTCACCGACGATGAGCTTGGCATGTACTGGCGGGACACCGAGCGTAGCTGGTGGTGGCATCGAGCTGCGATTGAAACCCAGGCCATGATGATCGAGGCATTTGACGAGGTTTCAGGCGATGCGCAGGCGGTCGAGGATTGCAGAGTCTGGCTGCTCAAACAGAAGCAGACCCAGGATTGGAAAACCACCAAGGCTACGGCCGATGCGGTCTATGGACTGCTCCTGCGAGGCGCCGATTTCCTCGCGTCTGACGCCCTGGTCGAAGTGGCGCTGGCGGGCCAATGGATCCAGCCCGAACAGGTCGAAGCGGGCACGGGTTTCTATGAAGAGCGCTTTATCCGCCAGGAAATCCAGCCGGCCATGGGACACATTACCGTGCGCAAGACCGACCCGGGCGTCAGTTGGGGCAGCGTGCACTGGCAGTACCTTGAGGATATGAGCAAACTCGCCCCTTATGAAGGCACGCCGCTGCAGCTTAAGAAAACCCTGTTCGTCAAGAGCACAACCGCTCAGGGGCAAGTCCTCTATCCCGTGCAGGGTCCGCTTGCCGTGGGTGACGAGTTAGTTGTTCGCATCGAACTGCGCGTGGACCGCGATATGGAGTACGTGCATCTCAAGGACCAGCGGGGCAGCGGCACCGAGCCGGTCAACGTGCTCAGCGGCTACCGGTACCGGGATGGCTTGGCCTACTATGAAAGCACACGTGACACCGCGACACACTTCTTCATGGACTACCTGCCCAAGGGCGTGTACATCTTTGAGTACAGCACCCGCATCCAACACAAGGGGAAATACCAGACAGGCATTGCCGGCATCCAGTGTATGTATGCCCCGGAGTTTAACAGCCATTCGGAGAGTTTCGATTTGGACGTGAGATAGCCCAAGCGACTCATCGTTAACGCAGATGTGAAGAGCAGGTTCTTCTGAAGGGTCTAACTGGGCCATGATGTAGTGAACGGGGTACCCTGTCACGCGCGTATCTACGAATGGCATATCTGCCACCAGGCTGATGGGGTCGATTGAGAAACGTAGAAGGGATCTCACATCGTTCAATGAATCCTCTATGAAGCCGAGCCCATCAAGTCGATAATCTGGCTTGATGGGTGCGTTCCTCTGTTCGGGTATTCACAGCAAATTTTATTAGCCTCAAACCCACGTCCCATCAGACTGTGTGACGAAACCCATTCGGATCTGCATAGGGTATTCCCCGGTACACCTGCTTAACGAACTCCACCGAGGGCCTTTCGGGCTCTCTGCCGAGTGCCATCGTTCGTTGATTTCTCAGCTACCATTTGCAGCACTTGCCGGCGCTGATCCTTGGAAATCCCGCGGACATCTTGACCAGCAATTCGGATCATGGCCGAATAGACTTCTTCGACAACCGCCGGGTCGTCAACGAGGCTCGTCAACAGCTCCAGGGCGCCGGCGCTCGGCGCTTCGGCCAGAACAGCGATGGCCTGGTGCATCTCTTCGGATTGGCTGATGCGAGACCACACGCCTTTGACCTGGGCCACCTTTTGTTCGCTGCTGAGCTTCTTATTGCCGCGTATGTACTGGAGGTAACCACGCAGACCCAGCACCCGATGGGACATCTTCTGTGCCGATGTGGCCAACATCAATAGAGCTTGCCCCGCCTCGCTGTCCTCGGGCCAGTTGTTCGGCCAGGTTGATAAGATGCGCACGGCCTCGTCCTGGACGGGAGGCTCAGCATTATCCATGGAGGATTTGACCGCTGCCAGCGCTTCCGGCCCGCCGATGATGGCCAACGCGTGCAGCCCGATCATGTGGAGCTCGTTGTCGCGGCTCTTCGTCAGGGGCAGCAGGTGCGGGATACAACCCTCGCCGCAACGGCCGCTGACCGCTAACAGTGCCTTTCTGATGCCCGACCGTTCGCTGGAATTGTCGGTCTCCTGAAGCAGCTTGACGAGGTCAGCCGCCTGTTTGTCCTGGCCGATGATGCCGACTGTCTGTACGGCCGCGCCGCGAATGCCGGCATCCGTATCGTGCAGGCTCGACACAACCGCAGGAAGGGCCTCGCTGATTTGCCTCTGGCCCGCCAGATCGATGAGAACCTGCTTGGGCTTGCCTCTGGCTTGCGGAAGGCGATCGAGCAGGTTGGAATCCACGTCTTTGCCGGGCAGTCTGACCAGCGTTTCCATGGCGGCTTGTTCCAGCTTGTCATCGTTTTCTATCGCCGCGTTCAGCAAAACCGGCACGGATGAGACATCGCCCAGGCGGATCAGGATGCTGATGGCCGTGATGCGCAGGTCCTGCGGGCCGCTCTGAGCCGCTTTGTGAACGGTCGCAAGCACAGCAGGATCGTTGCGGTCGGCCAGGGCCAACAGCAGCATGGGGCGCCGGTCCGGACTTAGCTGGGCCAGTTCGGCTGCCAATGCCTCGGTCACGTCCCGGCCGGGAAGCTCGCGAGCTGTGCGCAAGCCGATACCGAGCCTCTTTTTGTCTTGCGATCGCAACTGCTCGATCAACAGCGGGACACCGGCGGACTGGCGGGCCAGAATGGCGCCGCGGATTGCTTCTAAATGTCTCTGGTCGGGTACGTCCGCCTGCCGGACCGTGTCGTACAGAGTGACGGCTTCGGCAGTCTTGTTGTCTGCGAGGAACTGCTCGGCACACAGAATGCAGCCTTCGGCTGCCGCCGAACGAACGCCGGCCGGCGCACCGGCCAGGGATTGCGCCAGTGCCTTGGCGGCCTGCTGGCCGCCGATATGTCCCAACGCCACAGCAGCAGCCGACGCAACATCGGCATCGGCATCGCCAAGTTTTTGCACGAGCGCATCGACGGCCTGAGCGTCACGGCGCACGCCAATCGAATTGATCGCCCCGACGAGCAGCCGGCCCTTTAACTTGCCCAGCGCGTCGCGCAGAGCCGCGTCGGCGGCGGGTCCAGGGATTGCTTCGAGCGCGATCCGCGCCCACGACGCCAATTCCTTGTCCGCCAACAACGGCGCCAGGGCCGGGACGGATTGCTCGGTGCCATAGATGGCCAGATGCTTACAGGTGATGGCTTTCTGGTCCGTGGGGGCATCTGACTGCAACACAGCGATCAAGTCGCTCTCTTTCAAGTTCGCGGCAGGCCGATCCTGAGCGACGGTCCACGCCGACGCAGTGACTACGATAAGAATAACACACCAGGTGAAATACCGTTTCTTGATTATCATGATTATCCTCGTAGCTTGGGTGGTTTCATTAGAAAGATCGGACTATATCCGCCACGGTTCGCGCAAGGCTTCGGAACGCAGCCGATTGGCTTGCTCGTCGCCAATGAACTCATTCTTCTTCGGGTCATACCTGACCTTGCGATTGAGAAACAGGGCGATGTTGGCCGCATGGCAGGTGATATGGGCCCAGCAGGCCGCGTCGGCGTTGGCGCGGGTCAGTGCCCGCGTCTTGACGCAATCGAGGAAATCCCGCACGTGAAAGTCGGCGGGGTAGCCCGGTATCTTTGTCCCTCTGCGGAGCAGCAGCGATTGGGAGCTGGCGGCGAACTCGGCATCGTCGCCTGTCTCGATCCAGCCGGTTTCGCCCTCGAAGCGGACCGGACACGAGCCCATCGGCAGCCATCCGTCGTTACGCATGACGAGCTTGACGCCGTTCGCGTAGCGGGCATGCAACTGACCGTTGACCGGCTCGTACTCCACGGGTGCTGTGTCGTCGGCATTGTTGGCCCACTGGCACAGGTCAACGCAATGAGAGCCCCATTCGAGGCACCCGCCTCCAGTCAGGCCGCCGCCTTTTTCGAAGTGGAAGGCGCCCATCAGTTTGCGGTTGTACGGCCTCCATGCGGCGGGCCCCAGGTACATGTCCCAGTCCACCTGCTCTCGGGAGGGTTCCGGCTCAGCCGGGAGCCAGCCGCTCATCTCGGTCCCTAGGCCGCCGGGGTGAGCGTGGAGTGTCACAAGTGGACCGAGCTTGCCTGTCCGGGCCAGCTCGATGGCATAGGCGAAATTAGGCAGGCTGCGGCGCTGCGTGCCGGCCTGGAACACGCGACCTGTGCGGCGAAAGATATCCGCCAGCGCCAGGCTTTGCGCGATGTTCTTCGTGCAGGGCTTCTCGCAGTAAACATCTTTGCCCGCCTTGGCGGCCATTGTGGCAGCCGTCGCGTGCCAGTTCGGACCGGTCGCGATCAGCACGGCGTCGATATCGTCGCGGGCGAGCAGCTCGCGCATGTCGATATACGTCGCGCAGTCTTTGTCGCCATTTTGGGCATCGACCGTCTCCTTGGCACGCTGCCGGTTGTCGGCCCGAACGTCACAGACGGCCACGCACCGCAAATCAGGCTCCCGCAGGAAACAGCCCAGATCGTACCGCCCGCGATTCCCGATCCCGATGGCGCCCAGTAAGATTCGCTCACTGGGGGCCACACTGCCATTCTTGCCTAGCGCTGTGCCTGGGATAACTTGTGGCACCGCGAGGCAGACACCGGCCTGTACTGCCGTCTTAAGAAACCGCCGCCGGTTCAGACCAACTCTTTCTGTACGCATACTTGACCTCCTACTGAGTTTATCACCAACATCACTGGCCACACGCCTAAGAAGTATAACTGGAAATCCCATCCTGTGCAAAGCGATTCTCCCGCCCCTGATTTACATTCACCAGAAGGGATGGGTGATTGATGGCAGGATGAGCGGCTCCTCGGGCGTGGCGCCGAAGTGCCCTATTAGACTCTTGTCCGCCGCTGGCTCTCCGCTATAATAGGGAACATCGGGCCAGGCTTCTGTACGCTTTTGAGCCTGGCCGAGGTGCTGGGTGTTAGGCGAAATGCAGAGCACCGCATAGCGGTCTCGCGTAGAGGATCTTTGTCCTGGGAGGTGAAATCATGCCACTCGTTCCCTACTGGTTCACCCAATGCTCCGTTGACAGCAAACTTGTGACATCGCAACAACGAGTCACTCGCCGCCGGTTCCTGGGCGCTACAGCGATAACCGCTGGCGGGATGGTCATGCGGGGTGCACCAAGGCTTGATGCTGGTCAAGTCGTTGCCCCGTCCGACGCGGCCTCAACGGACCATTTCTGGTATCGTTCGCCGCCGGCAGGTCCTTACATTGACTCGCAGCGCGACAACAAGGCGTTCGGTTTTGACGATGCAACCATTTTTCTCTCGCAAGACAGTGCTCGTACTTGGCCACACGGCATCCCGTTTCCCAACGCTCGCAACATTACGTTTAGCTCGATTCTGAAGAACGGCAACATAATCTTCGCCACTGGCTCAAGATTGTACGTCAGCACCGACAATCTCAAGACGTATAAGCCAATCACGGTGAAAGATGCCGACGGCGCCGATTACATCCCGCATGAACCGCAAAATCCGGAGAATCCGGGCTGGTACTTCCACCCTCTCGATGGCGTTCATACCTGGGATGTCAGCGGTGTTGAGATGTTAGTGTGGGCTAACTACTGCAATGTACTTGGCGGTGCAGCCCCGGTCAACATTTATTACTCAGCAGACGGCGGCAATACCGTAAAGATCGCATACGCCTTCGGACAAAATCCCAACTACCGTGATAACGGCTCCGAAGGTGGAGGCTCGACAGGCACGCTGCTCGGCGACCCCGACAATCCGGTCATTTGCCGCCACATTCACTGCGTGGCGTATAACCCCGCCGAGAACGCGTTCTATGCGTGCACCGGTGACCGTGATATAGGCGACAAACATGAGTGCCATTGGTTGAAAGGCACCTATGATGCGGATAATGACAAATGGCGCTGGACGGTCATCGTCTCGGCTTCGTCGAATGCCCGCTACAAGTCCGGCGGCATCAACTTTGTTGACGGAAAACTCTACTGGATTGCCGACGCGAACGGGCCCGAGCCGTACGACCGGGGAATCTTTCGCTGCGACCCGGCCGATATTGCTAAGCCCGAGGCGCACACGATGCTCTTTAATCCGCAATATGAATCCGCAAATATGATCATTCAGGATGGCGTGATTCTGGCCTCCCATTACGCTACCGCATCCCCATACGCCACCGGATTCATCATCTCCCTGGATATGGGGCAGACGTGGGCCCAATATGATCTCAAAGAATGCGGCAGGCGATCGCCGGTTCGCTTCGACAAGAAGAATAGTGAGGGGTGGTTTCGGGTTGACCTGAGATCGGGATGGATCAAGCGTGCCGAGGTGTTGTTCATCAAACCTAAGCAAGCCTTCAGCTCTTTTCGCTTGCGATAGTTCATTGAAGACGATGACGAACTATTTCTCACACGGAAATTGCCCATTTCAGCCAAAAACGGCTCTGTTTTCGGACTCGCTTCGGGCAAAACCAAAACGTGTGGAGTCAAAATTGAGACATGAATTGTCAGGGAAATCTGGCGTTTTGTAGGTCAAAGAATTGGGGCCGTTTTAGTGGTGACATGTCACTATTCCACCGCCTTTTTTGGGGACAGTTTCGCTCGCCACTCGTCGGCCTTTTGCGGCTTGCCAGAGGATTCATAGAACGCGATCAGTTGATTCAGCGAGTCTATTGTGTAAGATGTTCCGATCCGAGCACCGCAGTTGCTGACAGGCTAAGGGGCCTCTGGCGATGGTACGAGCCGCTGTAGCTCCTTAAACCAGTTGGTCGCGACATGTTAAACCGAATCGGTCGTCTTCGTGCTCGTGGCAGCGCGTGTAAGCAAGGTCTGTCGGCGTGATGATGAAAGCGGGCACAGTCCGCTGCCCGAAGCAGGACTGCCCGATCCAACGATTTGACGTTGCGTTGTCTTGCCACTGCCTTACTCATTGACGGTCTCAAGCCCCCAAAAGTTCCACCGATCCGAATTTCAGCCCATACTCTTGTTGCTCAGCGTATCTCCATCTTGCGCTTTCTGGCCCATTTTCTCACTTGGAAATCTGGCTTCTGCCGTATATATTGCCTGCAGCGGTTATACCCTGACGTTTCGAGCCATGAGCGAAGGTTCTCTGTCGCGCTTGCCCTTTGCGGCCGTCGACGGGTACGGAGTCTAATCAAAGAGCAAGACCTACGCGTACGTGTTGAACCGGCGGTCGTGAGCCCAGCGGACGCGATTTGAACGACGGCAATATTGGGGTGTTATCTGGAAACTATATATACCTTGTTGGATGCAAGAGAATGATAGTCCGAGCTCAGCTAAACTGGGCAAGAAGATACAGGTCACTCCGGCGAAGTCTCTGCCGCAGCATTTTCCGGTACAAGCGTCGCCTGTCCGCTGTCGCGGACAACTTCATTCACGGGTTTACGCCCGTAGGATTGTGTTGCTATCACCATGGATTACCCTGCCTTGAACAAAGGCCGAGCCCAAACATAAGATTAGCCTCCTATGGAATCAAATCTCCCAGAAACATTACTTCAGACGGCGAAAGAGCGCGGTTGTAGACACGAACATCGTCCATAGCACCGTCGAAGTATTCGTCACCACCCGGGAAATCACACCCCAGAATCAAGGGTTCGTCATTGGTACCGAAAACCAGCGATACATCCGTCTCTTGCGTATCAAGCCCACCATTGATATAGAAGCTTAACGTAGAACCATCATAGGTAACGGCCAAATGAGCCCATTCTCCCAATGGCATCTTCCCATTAGAGTTCACCAAGCCGTTGCCGACTGCCCCAGGGGGCGAACCATAATTCCATCCAAATCTCAGAGAGCCATCGCCCCACATCTGCATGGCATAAGGGGCGGTTTCAAGGCCTTTGACCACGAAACCACGCCAGTTCCCGAATGTATTAGCCTTTATCCAGGCGGCAATTGTAATGGTATTGATGATATCCAAACCGGGAGCATCAGCAACCTCAACATAGTCGGTACCGCCATTAAACTGCAAAGCTTTACCTATCAATCCTTCCACCCACTGCGGGGCACCTTGAAGGGTGCCGTGGTTGCCATTGCCGGATCCGTCTTCTGCGTTGTTATCCATGGCGTAGTATGCAACAAGACCGGTACTGGCGGGATCCGCCGGCTTGGGTATTGGCGTTGCCACCCGATACAGACGAATGTCGTCTATTAATACCTTACCTGTGCCGCCAGATGCGCCTGTCCTCTCAAAGCCAATAGTCAAGGACGTGACATTGCTCAGGCTGATACCAAGTGATGCAAGGTCGATATTCCACTGTGTCCACCGTCGTCTGACTATATTGTTGATGTCGCCGTCATATACCGCCTTGACATTGTTGACCTTCACGTACATCTGCTCTGTAACAGCATTACCCGCATCACCGTAGAACCACAGCACTAACGTCTCGGGAGCACCTTTGGTCCAGTCCGGGCCAATCGCAAGATCACTGGTGTTCACGGCTACCTCGGATAAACTTGCCACGCTGTTGTCGTACGTCAATGGTACGGACCGATCTCCTCCATGAACGCTCTCAGCCTCCATAGTCGGCTGGAACGGTACTGTATAGCCTATGGCCGAGCCGTTTGTAGTGGGGTTATCAAATCCGTCTACCCATGTCCAATAGATGAGGTTGCTGCCCTCCTGTCCGGCTTCAATATCGTTGTAGGACTCGAAATCATCCACCACAAGATACTCCTGCGTCGAGAGACTCCAGATATCCCCTTGCCAGGTTGTTGGCGTCTCGACATCGTTGATCTCGTCAATCCGCCAATAGTACGTGCCGGCCAAATCAAGGGAGGGAGCATAGCCGGCCTCGGTCACGATAGCAACAGGGACAGTGCCGTCGATAACAGCCTGCTCGTCGGTGCTCAAATAGACATCGTGCCTGCCCGCCTCTCTTCCCGCTCTCCAGCTTAGCGTTGCATCCACGCCGACATCCGTGGCGCCGGAAATCGGGCTTGGCTCTCTGGCCAGGACGGGGATGCTCAAGAATCGCACCTCACTCAGACCAAATTGGTTCACGATGCCTCCCCAGTTGCTGTTCGCAGTGATCTTGACATACTTTGCTGCCACACCACCAAAATCAACGGTGGTATTGGGGGCATAACCCACCGCACCAGGACCCTTGGTTAACTCGTGAGTCGTGCCCAACATGGCCCAGGTGGCTCCATCGACCGAGTACTCAATGATGGCCTCCTTGATGCCGAAACCGATAAGAGGCTCAACGGAAGTGTTATAGTTCCATACGCTCATCTGATACAATTTGTAGATCCTGTCGAACTCATATTG
>DATKWR010000680.1:0-2737 GCA_035529475.1 Sedimentisphaerales bacterium
TGCCGCCGGTCCAGCCTCCGCCGAAAAAGAAGATAATCGCGGGGCGCGCCTCGGACGCTTTCCAGCCGGGCGGATAATGGATATAAATCTTCAACTCTCTATCGCCGACGGTTTTGTACGTCATGGTTTTGACTTCCGGCGGCGCAGGGGCTGCACCCGTCACAACCGCGAACAACAGAACCATCGGCACCGATATAAGCGTAGTCATCTGGATTACCTTTCGAATGGATTTCCTGATCATTCCAGCCATACTCCTATCCTTCTGAAATGCACACGGTCACAGTGCATAACGCTCTTGGCTCGATTCGCCGTCTCTGAGCTTAACTGTAAACAAAATACCACCGTCGGCCTGAATATTCAAGCTATTTGTTCGCTTGACCGGTCTTGTGCAACAATGTTACATTGCCGGCGTTGGGCCAGAATGCATTTTGCAGTCGCATGTATCCGGGAACCGAACACGCATGAAGCATTTGAAGTTAGACCGACGGGAATTTTGTGCACGCCTGACTGCGATGCTGGCAGTGTCAGGGCTGCCCAATGGCGCGACGCCGCGTGATACGCGCGGCTTTCAACTGCGATATATTGTCGGCTCAAGCATGTATGGCAGGATGAGCCTGAGCGACGTTCTGCCGGAAGTCCGCAGGGCAGGAGCAGAGCATATCGATATTTGGCCCGAGAATCACGCAAACCATCGGGAACAAATCGAGGCTATGGAACACGAACAATTCGCCGCGATGCTCAGGCAGTACCAGGTCAAGCTGGGCATATTGACCCACTTCGACCTGGGGCCGTTTGATCTGGAGAGCGAAATGCAGGTGGCCCGCAAACTGGGCGGCTCGATGATCATAACGGGCAGCCGCGGACCGGGCAACGTCGAAGGGTCGGCCTTGAAGGCGGCAGTCAGGGATTTCATCGAGAAGATGAAACCTCACGTGGCCGCCGCTGAGCGAGAAGGCATCACCATCGGCATCGAAAACCACGCCAACAGCCTGATTGCCTCGCCGGATTCGATACGATGGTTAGCTGAATTCACCCCCTCCCGATATCTCGGCATTGCGCTGGCTCCATATCATCTGCCCCAGGATCCGATCTCGATTGGCGGATTGATCGCAGACATTGGGGATCGCCTCGTCCACTTCTACGCATGGCAATATGGCATGGGCTGTCAGAAGAAACTGCCCAAGCAGCAAGAGCTGATGCAATTACCCGGGCGCGGCCCGATGGACTTTACTCCAATCGTCGCAGCCCTGAAGAAAGTCAACTACACGGGCTGGACCGAAGTGTTCATGCACCCCGTGCCGCGAGGGATTGCGATTTTGCCCACAGCAGCAGAAGTCACCGCCCAGATCAACGACGCGCGCAAATACCTTGATCAGTGTCTGGCAAAGGAAGCTGACTCGACGGACGTCGAGGGGAGAAGACGTGCCATATGAGCGGGAAGAAAGCCGTATTCGAATCGGCGCAAAAGCCTGCACGGGGCCAGGTGCAAACAGCGAAACCTATCACCGCTATGATCGTCTTAACTCTGGAACTGGCTATCGTCATGCTCATGTTTCGATTGCCCAAATGATCTTCTCAAACGGTTCAACGTCTCTCTGCATAGCCCGGCAAAGCTTTGACGAAATCCGTCAGGGCATAAATCGTGTCGATATTGTAATCCGCTTCGACGTGATATGCGAATTCCAAATCACCGCCGTCATTCTCTGCGACGGTGCCCCGGGCCCAAGTCAGAATAGGATCCGTTGTTCGGGCGGACAAATCCTGGGCCAAAGGAGAAACGCTTATTCGTATTTGCTTTCCGAACAATCTTCTCGCTCTCTTGATTGATGTGCCCCCGCCGAGGTCGAGAGAATACAAATTGTCGATTTTTGAAAAAGCTTCCAGATGGTTCGTGCTGGGTCCGCAGGAATGGAAACGAACGGGGCCGAGCTGTTGGCCGATCCTGGAGGTTTGCGGTACGACGAACTTCTCGATGAGCTGCGGGCTGACCATGCAAGATGAACATTCGCCCACGTGGACGCCGGTGATGGGCAAGCCGGCAACGTGTGAGAAATGCCGGACCAGAACAGTGAAAGCATCGCCAATCCAGCCCATCAGTTCCATACACCGCTGCGGCTCTGTCATCATGTCCAGGAAAACAGCCTCGCCAAGAAATTTCTGGGCGGTGGTCAAGACTCCATGTATGGCGGCCCGGCCGGAGACATCCCAGAAAAACGGCGGGATGGGGCGCCTCGTTGAATCCCACTGTATCTCTCGAATCTGTTCGTCGAAGAGCTTGACCAGTTCGTGGTCGAGCAGGCTCTCAGGCTTTGGTAAGTCCCCAGGGTTCCTGCCCGCCAGGCAATTTGGCGTGATATCCGCGTCGAAGTCATCCCAAGGCACAAAGTCGGCGCCCAGCAGCATCCCGAGAATCATGTTCGGCTGAATGCCCCCGATCTGAACCTGGCTCGGGTCCCAATGGTCGATTTGCCCAAGGTTGGATTCGCAGTAGAACAGACGCATGCCGGGGAATCGTTCGGCTGCACACTGATTGCACTGGGTATCAATAGCGTGGCGTTTGTCCGGATCAAAGTAGTAGTCCCGATCAAACTTCACACCCAAAGTCTTCGCAAACCAGCCTTTTGAAAGCGTCCCGCAGATCGTAATCATCAGCATCACTCTCAATCCCGCATGTCGTCCAGCTCACGAATGACCACAGGTCGGCCCGATTCGGCGCTGAGGTCAGCAGCAAAGCACA
>DATKWR010000681.1:0-5518 GCA_035529475.1 Sedimentisphaerales bacterium
CATGCAGCAGGAAACCGACTCCCCCAACCGCGACCGCAAGCCCGAAAATCCCAAAGAACCTACAATGATCTACGTCGTCGAAGTCAGGGACCAAGGCTGAGAAGTTTTGCATCGGTCGTCAATTACGCGACGCGCTCTTGACAATCTGGTCAAAATCCGCCTCCCACATGGTTGCTTCGGGACGCACCTTGACAGATCCCGCAGAGTCATACGATATCCACTTTCCATCAGGAGACCATGATATGCAGTCGTACGCACCATCGTCGGGGGCAATCCCGGTGACCTTGCCTGTTTCCTCAGAAACGATGAGTATCTGATACCACGGATCGCCCGCTGCCTTCCAGCCGACAAAACCGAGATTTCGACCACCCGGAGACCAGCACATCCCCCAGGCTTGATCCATCGGCTGTTCTTTCAGTTCGAGGATCTGGCGGATTTTACCGTCCGGGATGGAAATAGCTGATATCATCCCTTCGCTGCGGAAGAAGGAAGCCCCCTTCTGTCCAAACCCCGGCGCCGAGCGAATCAGTGCAAGCGCTTTGCCATCAGGAGACCACGCAAAATCATAATCACCGGGAATATCCAGTATTTTGGTCGTTTCGCTCCCGGACACGGAGATTACCCTGAGAGCCTGCTCTTTCTCCGAATAAGAAATGCCATAAGCGATCATCTTGCCATCGGGCGACCACTGGGCCTCGCCTTCATCTTCCGGCGTATTTGTGATCCGAACGGGTCCACCTCCTTCGGTGGATGCAATCCAGATGTCACCCTTGTGGACGATAGTAAGCTTCTGCCCGTCGGGTGACCATGAGAGTGATCTGGTTATCCGGTAGTTCGATACTCTGACATACCCGCTGAAAGCCAGGACGGCAGGACCGGTGTTACGGGCATCCTCCAGAGAAACCGGAGCCACATAGAAATTCTCTGTCTTATCGCTCTGTCTCACAGAAAAAAGAAGTTTCCTGCAATCAGGCGACAGGGAGATATCATCGGGCTCACCGGCGATAGATACATCCAACTTCAATGGAAAAGGATCACCACCGGCAAGGGGGATTACCCAGAACTGGTAATTGCTTTCTTTGTCTCTGCCTTCTACCACTATCATCCTGCTGTCGGGAGACCAGAACCGGTCATACGGAATAAGCTTGAGCTGTTCTCCGAGTTCGATGGACGGCCCACCGGAAGCCGACACGACCCTGAGGGCTTCTTTGTACTCGTAGGACTTCCGGCAGAAGAGCAGCTTCTTGCCATCAGATGACCAGAAGTAGAACATCCCTACATCCTCCGGCGGAAATATATCAATGACGCGCTCGTCGGCAATATGGAAGAGTTGGAGCTTAGCGCCCAACATATAGACAAGCCACTCGCTGTCATGCGAGAAGTGCCAGGAAAGCAGACGCCCCTGTTCGATATCTATCTTCCTGGGCGTTCCACCCTCAGCGGAAACCAGCCAGGCTTCGAGCACCGGCAATTTTTCGCCTCCCTTTCTATAGTATTTATAGGCGATAGTTTTGCCATCGGGTGACCATATCGGATCCCCGCCGGTATCCGTGATCTGGGTGAGTACACCATCCCTGACCGAAAGTGTCCAGATGCCTCTACGTTTATTCTTTATGTCGCTCCTCTCGAAAACGATTTTCTCCGAATCAGGCGACCAACTTGGATTTACCCAACCCCCATACCGCCCATATGTTCCGCCGTCGAGGAGCTTTTTCGCAGGTCCCGTCGGCCGTGATGTCTCTGGAGAAACAGGAATCACCCAGATGGCTCCTAATGAATAGAAGGCAACTCTCTTAGCATCGGGTGACCAGGAGCTATTCATCACAGGCATATCCACGAGTTCAAAAGAGTCGCCGCCGTCAAGCGGGATCACAAGCGTACCCCTAAGCAGAAACTTGCCGTTGGGCGAAAGATTGAGGCTATGCCTAAACACATTTCTTGTGCCCGTGAGAGTCCTGGTTTTGACATATTTCACCCCGGTTTCCGGGTCAATGATATAGCCCTTATCCGCGGCATTGCTCCTTGCTTTTCTTTGGGCTTGCTCTTGCTTTGCTTGTTCAGCGCGCTCGACCATGAGCTTTGTCACCGGCACGATGGCGCTGGTGGGGTATTGTTCGATGAGCTTTGCAAACGTTGCCTGTGCGGCATCGAATCGGCCCGCCCTGAGTTGCGACTGTCCTATCCAGTATTGTGCATCCTGGGAAATTTTGCTGCCGGATGAAAGGTTAATCACCTTGTTGTATTCGGCAATCGCGCCGTCGTAGTCCGTGCGCTTGAGCAGCTCATTGGCCTTCTCGAAGTGTCGCTCTGCCTCTGCAATGATCTGTGTCCCTGCTGAGGCTGATATCGCAAGCAGGATCGCCAACACCGGGAGTATTATGATCTTCTTCATTTTTGTTCCCTCTTACTTGGCGGCGCTGATCGACTGCGCCATATCCATTAGCTCTGACATTTCGGCATTGCCGACAAGTACATACGAAACAGCATCATCCCTCCAGGCCAGAATGGTCCCTCCGGCCAGGCCTTTGTTGCAGTACACCGCATACTCCCTGAAATCATCAGGCACGAGTCCTCGCTGCCCATCCAAGGGCTGCTCGAACAACGAGATCGTATCGATGCCGTCCGTATAAAGCAGGTGCAGGGCATCCCGGCCGTCAATCCGCCTGATCTGGTCGAGCATGTAACCCGGGTGCAGCCGGGGGGGCGACACCAGACTAAAATTCGCAGCTTTTCTGGCCTCAGCCAGCGTCAGGGCGTGCCCATTGGCAATGGCCGAAGCGTCCGGCCGAGCGAGTCCACACGGGGTTGAAGGGCCTCTGATGATGATGCCCGGACGTCCAAATTCATACGGCTCGCCCAGGAACTCGTAATACAGGATGTCGTGCCGGGGCACTTCTATGTGCGCCTCGGGCGGCGGGGACGGCTCGAACGAGGCAACCTGGGCAGCCACATCCCGGTGTTCTCTCAAATAGAAATTGAGGGTGGCGGAGTCGTCGGGGAGCGGCGGTGGCGGTTTTCTAAGCGAGTGGCTGAGTGACAGCGTCAAAGCCACAACGGCCGCAACTTCGGTCAAGTGAAATGCAACCTTCCGAACCCATGTACGTGCAGATATTCCGCCCCTGTTAGAACACTGCGCTTTCATCCGCGCTTTCAGCTTTTCGTACAGCAGAGGCGATGGTTCCGGCGCCTGCCAGCTCTGAAGGACCTCCGGCAGCTTCGTCAATTGCCGGAAAATCTTTGAACAATCTCGGCAATCCCTGAGATGGTCGCTCACCTTGCCTGCCTGCGATTCATCCAGCTCGTTGTCCAGGAACGCCTGTAATTCTCTTTGAATATCTTCACATCTCAACATTCTAACAGCCTCTTGGATTGACTTCGTGCATGGCTGCACGTGCCCTGGCAGATCACATGCTAATCCACATATTTCGACAAGTTCTCCAACAGCTTGCCATGACCTCGGTAATTCAGTGATTTTACCGTGCCGAGTGGGCACTGCATGATCTCTGCAATCTCGCACAATCTCAGAGCATGATACTCCCTCAGGAGAACGACGGCGCGCTGGTCTTCAGGCAGCGCTGCAAGGGCCTGCTGCACGAGCCTTTTCATCTCATTTTTCTGCACACGCTCCACAGGGTCGGATGAAGGGTCGCAGATGGGTTCCTGCCGTCGTGCGTCCGAACGATCCGAAGAGGACGTCGAAACATTCAGAGGTAGATGCGAGCGGAATTTCATCCTTCTTGCCCTGTCCCGGCACAAATTCAACGCGATTTGAAAGAGCCAGGTTTTGAATTTTGCCGTTGCCTGATACTTCTTTTTCGCCCTGACGACCTGGAGGAAAGTCTCCTGACACAAATCCTCTGCATCGGCCGCACGGGTCACCATGCGATAGACAAAAGAGAATATGGACTTCTCATATCGACGATAGAGTATCTCAAACGCCCCTTCATCGCCGTCACGACAGCTTAACATGAGCTCTTCGTCTGAACGCTGCATTCTTGATTCTGAAGCTATTTGGCTCTCTGACCACTTAAACGCACGAAACCACAAATGGATGCAAGAATTTGTGAGACTATTTCTGCCCTGCGAGAAGTGCACGGAGTCAACGTTCTCGCGTCCGAATCGCTTCTCCACATCAGCATAATGACTATGGAGAGGTATCGCTGCAATGTCAAGAGCCTTCCTGCCGCGAACGTCAGTGAGACGAAGCAAAGATAACGGAACTAAGGCGATTGAATCGCTCACTATTGGCTGACGCGCGCGAGCAGTGTTTTGAAATCTTCGGGGTTCAGCTCGCCCAAGCCGTCTGCGATCATGTCTGCTTGCGCAAGGGCGGCCCGGTCGCGGGTTGTTGTCAGCGCGATGACCGGCATTCCGGCGGCTTTGCCCGCCTCGACGCCCTGGACGGCATCTTCGACCACGACGCAGCGGTGCGGCGGCAGCTCCAGTTTCTGTGCGGCCTTGAGAAAGGTATCCGGCGCGGGCTTGCCGTTGGTGACGTCTTCCTTCGTGACATAAGCATCGAAGTAATCGTGCACGTGCAGCCGCTCAAGGACCATATCGAGGTTGGCCCTCGGCGCTGAAGAACCGATGGCCAGCCGAAAGCCTGCTTGCTTGAGCTCATTGAGCAACCGCTCGCCCCCCGGCGGCAGGACCAGTTTCTCGGCTATCAGGTCGCGATATCGCTGCTCCTTCCAATCGGAGAGCCGCTCGATTTGCGCATGGGACAAATCGCGCCCATAGAGCATCGGAAGTATTTGATAGTTCTGCATTCCGAAGGTGCTGGTAAAGAACTCATCCGACATGTCCAGGTCTTCTCTCTCGGCCAGGTCGTACCACGCCCGTCTATGCGCCCAGCCGGTATCGGCGAGCACACCATCCAAATCAAAAATCACCCCCATGCGGCCATCAACATCATTCATGTGCATCGAAATCCTCATTCAACGTTCAGTTTTCGCCGGAGCACGGGTAGGTTCACCACGTCCTCGCGATTATATTCCAGCAGCGTCGCCAGCGCGCGGCGGTCATTGTTGTTGACATACTCGAACCAGAGTCTGACCGCCATGAATCCGTCGATGCCCTTCAAGCACCTGTCGATGCCCAATTGCCGCTCGACGGCTTTGAGTCCGCCTTTGAGTCTGTTTCGCCAGCAGTCGTACATCAGGTCGGTGTGCTTGAAACATCGCTTGAGGTCCACGCCGAGCCTGGCCGCTATGAAGGGCAGGTCGAAGCGGCTGCCGTTGTAGCTGTAAATCTCATCGACGCCGTGCAGTACGGCCAGCAGCCTCTTGTCGGACAAACCCGCTTCGAGAAGCTGAACCACCCGGCAAGGGCCATCCTTTTCGAGGGCAATTCCAACGACGGTCAGATCGGCGCTATACCTGCTCAGTCCGGTCGTCTCAATGTCGATGTAGGCGCGATATTTCATCTGTCACGATATCTCAACTCGTTGTCCGGCGCTGCGTGATAAGTCCTGTAAACATTCATCCCCCACTGCTATTCGCCGGTCTTTACCGAATAT
>DATKWR010000682.1:0-2225 GCA_035529475.1 Sedimentisphaerales bacterium
ACAACACCGCCGACGCCGAGCGTGACAACCTTTCCATCCGCGACCGCCGGCGAGCTTCGGGGTCCGGGGTGCCGAGAGGCTGCACCTGTCACCGCTTGCGCGGCGTATTTGTCATTCCACAATTCTTTTCCAGTGCGCGCGTCGAGACATAAAGTGGCTTCCTCGTCGCCTTGGCGCGTGCAGACATACAGCTTGTCCCCCACCAGTGCCGGCGTGGAATCCCCCTGCCCCACGGGCACGCTCCACTTGAGCTTCAGTTCCTGGGGCCAGGTTTGCGGCGCGGTGAATCCGGCGACCTTACCATCCCGATCGGGACCCCGCCACTGAGGCCAGTCCTGCGCCCACGCGCAACTCGCGCCAATCACGACTACACAAATTGCAAGCACGATCTTCCTACTACCTGTGGTTTTCATGACAAGTACCTCCAATTCGATTTACTACAGTGGTCAACTCTCTTGCGCACGCTATCAAGATGCCTCTTGATATGTCTCTTGTCAAAGAAAAAGACGTGAAAAAAATTTCACGCTTTCTCTCAACGACAGACCGAACAGGTCATCATAGGCGGCAAAGGCAGCCTTCACGGCCGGCGGCTGCCTGTATTCCTACCGGATTACTATGCGTTCTTAGGCTGATCTGGAAAACCGGATTCCTTCGGTCCCATATAAAGAAGCTGGAATTAAGATTTCACTTTTTCCGTGTTTATCCCGTATAATAAAAGCATGCCGTTATTCAGGGCAATGGCCGAACGATGAACTACAATCTTAAGAAACTGAGCGATGCAGAACTTCTGACCCGCTACACCGCGGGCGAGGAGGCCGCTTTTCGTGAGCTCGTAAACCGCTACAAGAACAGCTTGTATGCGTTCTTGAGGCAGTTCTTGAACCGCCACGACCTCGTTGAGGACGTCTTTCAGGAGACTTTCCTGCAGTTGTTTGCCAGCCGGGAGAGTTTCGACCAAAGCCGGCCCCTGCGTCCGTGGTTGTTCACGATAGCGGCGAATAAGGCAAAAGACGCCCTGCGAAAATGGCAACGCACTGCGGCGGTGCCGATCGGCACAATGGCGGATTCCCAGGAGTTATCGTTTGACGACATGCTCAACACCGTTACGGCTGACAGCACACTGCCTTACGATGAGCTGCAGAAGAACGAAACCGCGTCGCGTGTAGGTCAGATTGTAGCGGATATGCCGGAAAGCCTGCGAGAAATTTTGATTTTGGCGTATTTTCAGAAATTTTCTTACAAACAAATGGCCGAGATTCTGGGTATACCTATCGGAACGGTGAAGAGCAGGCTGCATACAGCCGTCGGTCGTTTTGCTAAAGAGTGGAAGGCGTCAGTCGGGAGCAAAGAGAGCAAATGATTCCGCTTACCAGCGAGCAGAAACAGCTACTATTTGACCACTGTATAGGTCTTACATCTCAAGAACAAACTGCCGAAGCCGAGGCACTGGTCGCGTCAAACCTGGAAGCGTCGGGCATTCACGCTAAACTCAAAGCCGCACTTGCACCCCTCGACCAGTTAGAGTCTGAATCCTGCCCGGATGTGCTGGTGGATCGTACCGTGTGGCGACTCCATAGTGCCGCCCATTCGAGCCAGGACCGGCTCAGGCAACTGCTGGCCACGGAACAGAGCCGGGACGCAGCTTTCAAGACTCGCGCTTGGGTGGGAATGGTCAGAAAGTTGGCGACGGCGGCAGTGTTCTTGATTGTGGCAAGTGTTTTGTTCAATGCGATGAACTACTTTCGTTACAATTCGCGGCTCCAGCAATGCCAGGCCCAGATGGCCGGCGTTTTCCGAGGCTTGGGCAACTACGTTGCGGACCATGATGGCCAGCCGCCTACTGTCGCGGCGGCCGTGGGCGATCCATGGTGGAAGGTGGGGCGTCAGGGCGATGAGAATCACTCCAATACACGCAACATTTATCTGCTGGTTCGGGGCGGATATGTGGGTGCGGGTGACTTTATCTGTCCGGGCTGTCCGTGCGCCGCAAGCGCCGAGGCGACGCCCGCGGAACTGAGGGCCAACAAGGATTTTCCAAGCCGAAGCGCTGTAACGTACAGCTTTCAAATAAGCTGCCGGCGAACCAGGGACGGCCAGTTGCTTTGCAGAAACGTGGTCATGGCCGATTGGAATCCGCTCTTCGAGGACTTACCGAAAGATTTCAACAAGCCGCTGAGACTACAGCTTACGAAGGAAATGTTGGGCCGTAACAGTATCAATCACAA
>DATKWR010000683.1:0-7336 GCA_035529475.1 Sedimentisphaerales bacterium
ATTCCCCGACAGGTCAAGCCAGGAGATTCCTTCTTCCTCCAGAATCTTAGCCTGTTTGGCGCCTATATAGGGAGCTATTAACAAGGGTACCCTATCGGATTCTTTGTAATTGGCAACGTAGGCAGCAAGCTGACGAGCACCCATAAGAATATTCTGTGGAGTAGCTACAGTTTTAATCTCCGCTATGGCTTTGAAGGAAGGGCCATTTCGGATCGAAAACTCGATGAGCACATCAACTTTACATCCATCGGGCAAAGAAGTCCGCTCTGTCAGGCTATATATCGTCAACGGAGCATACCTCTCACCCAAGTTTGTAAGAGATTGTCTGATTTGTTCTTCTGTTAGCCTCATTGTTGATTTCCTGATATTAGCATATTTCCTATGTAGGATATATCGTACTTTTAGGAAATAAGCAATAAAAATTTTCTCGTTTTTGGATAATTTCCTCAATAGGAAAATTACCCGTTTCAGGAAAATACGCCGTTTTTTGATATCAAATTGACCTTCTTCCGTGTTTCCGCTAAATTTAGCCTTAGCTGAACGGGCTTCTTAAAGAGCCGGAATCAAGTATCGTACGCTGAGGAATAACCGGTGTGGGACATGGATGAGCTATTCGCGGCGCTGGGGCGGTCGGCATTCCGCAGCCGGTTTCGGCTGGCCGGCAGGGAGTCAGAATACTTCAGGCAGAAGGGCCGGGCGAAGATTCTGGAGCACGCCCGGGATTTCATTAGTACTCGGCTGGCGGATGCCAACCCTCCAAACGACGGCCGGCAGACGCCGATGAAAAACCACCCGGTCTTTATCGCTCAGCACGCGACCGCCACCTGCTGTCGGGGCTGCCTTCAGAAGTGGCACGGGATCCCCAAAGGCGAGTCGCTCACCCAGGAACAAATCGACTATATCGTCGAAGTGATCGCACGATGGCTGGCCAGGCAGAATATTCAGCCGCCGAACTGCGTCCGAGAAGAACGGTGTTGAATATTGCCTGGAAAAAGGTTTTGCATTTGACGTTCGGACAACTATACTGAATCGCCGAAGGGGTTGAAGAGTACAGCTTGAAGAAGTTTTTGCACAGGACAGAGGCAACTTATGTCGGGAAGGGGTCCAAAAGTAGTTGTTGTCGGCGGCACTTATGTGGATATGGCGATACGCTGCGCCCAAATCCCACCGCCCGGGCAGAGCGTGAGCGGCTCGGCCCTTTCGTATAGAACCGCCGGCCCTGGGCCAACCCAGGCGGTAGAAGCCGCGTTGTGCGGCTGCCAGGTCCATCTGATAAGCAAAGTCGGCGGCGATCCCTTCGCGCAAATGGTCAAGAACAGCCTGACCGAGTACAACGTAAGTACGGAATTTGTCCGCGCAGCCGAGGCCAAGAACACCGGCATGGTCGTAACGTTTGTGAACGCCGCAGGCGAGAACGCTTCCTGCTATTACGCCGGCGCCAACACCGCTCTGCTGCCGCAGGACATCGCCGACGCCGAGCAAATCATCGCCGAGGCCGACGTTTGCCTGATTCACGGCCAGTTGCCCCAAGAAGCCATCGTCAGCGCGCTTCGCTGTGCGGAATTGTATGGTGTCAAGGTCATCCTCAATCCCGTCAGACCGCTGGAACAGGCAAGCAAACAAGCGGGCGAGCTTCCCATCGAGTACTTTACGGCCGATATCCTGATCCCAAATCTGTACGAGGCCGCCGATATCACCGAGCAATCCACGGCGAATATTCGGGCCGCCAAGCTGATCGGCTCGGACCTGGTCGCCCGCGGCGTGGACTACGCCGTTATCACAATGGGCCGGCGAGGTTGTATGGTCATTGACAGAGACAGCGCCGACCACATACCGGCCTTCGAGATCGAGCTTGTGGACCACACGGGCGGGGGCGACGCGTTTGCGGGGGCGCTGGCGGCCTACTGCGCCGTCGAGAACAACGTCAGAGCCGCAGCTAAGTTCGCTTCGGCGGCCGGAGCGCTGGCCTGCACGAAGTTCGGCTCACTCGAGGCGCTGCCGAACAAGGCGGACATTCTCCAGCTTCTGCTCAAAGAGGAGACCCCGTAACAATCAGACCCGCACCAGGACCCTTCTCTCACGGATCGCCTGAGCACTCGCAGACGACGTGGGCGGGGGTCATTTGTTCTTTGGCTTGATGAGAAGATACTGGGGGCTTTGCTCGGCGCGGAGCTTCAGTTTCTCGGTTTTCCAGTTGATGACAACTTTGCCGCCGTAGATGCCGACAAGGGTCACCTCAGTGGGATCGACGGGCAGAGTGACGGTATGCTTCTGACCCAGCGTCCAAAATGCAATCGCCTCGTTTTGTCCATTGGTCAGTCGCAAGGCAAAGTCCTCTTCGCTGCCAAGATCGAGCCTCCGGTCGATAGAATAGCCCGCCAGCGTGGAAGACAGAACCTTCGCGGCCAGATAAGCCGCCTTCGGATTCAGGTCGCGACCGACCGTTCCGAAGTTATGCTCCCTCTCGTTGGGATCGGCGCCGTCGTTCTTCCAATCATACCAGATACTGACGGGGATGCCCTGGTGAAGGTTGACCAGGAACATTCGCGCCAGATACTCGGCCTGCTGCTGTTCCGTCAGGCGGGACTTGTCCCAGTTGATGTTCGAGTATCCCCACTCGCCCGAGATGATGGGGATGTCTTTGCCCGCCGGGGCGTACTGCTTGATTAGATCACGAAGCTTGGCGTAGTCCCCGATGACCGTCTCCGGAGGCTTCGAGCGATAGGGATGGACACTCAGCACATCGATCCACTTGAGCAGGCCCAATTTGAAACAATCTTCGAGCCAACTCATCGGTATCTGCGACGTGGCTCCGGCCACAACCTGGCCGCTGGAGTCTGCTTCTTTGATACGCGGAGCCGTCGCTTCCACCAGCTTGCAGTAGTCCTCGACGCTGGGCTGCGGGTTCCAGAACTGCTTGATGTTCGCCTCGTTCCATATTTCCCAGAGGATTCCTTTTCCGGCGTATCGTTTCACCGCCGCCTCGGCGAAGGCGGCAAACGCCTTGCGTCCTTCTTCTGTGCGGACGGACCGGTCTTCCTCGTAGAGTTTGTTGCTGTAATCAAGAATGTAAAGCAATTGGATGCCTCGTTCCGTACAGCCCTTGGTCAAAGCATCGTAGCCGGACTTCTCAAAGTCGTAAACGCCTTTGGCTTTCTCCACGCCCGACCACGACAGGTCCATCCGAATGAACTTGAATCCCCCCTGGGCGATCAGGTCCAGGTCGCGCGTTTGCCTGGTGAAGTGGATGTTGACGCCAAAGCCGTTCGGGATAGCCGGGTGCGGCAGCGCAGGAACAGCCCCCAAGGCAGGCCCGACCGCCATTAAGACCGCAAAGACAACCGCCGAAGCCCGTCCGACCTGTCGGACCAGTCCGACGCGTCTGACCATCCTCCTGTATTCTGTCTCCTGTCTTCTGTCTTCTGTCTTCTGGCCCATCTTGTCCCTTTCATTTCTTGATTGGCCCTCTCCGAGCTCCGAGGCAGACAGCAAAAGAAAGTGCAGTCAGCCCACGCCGGCAGAATCTTGAACCAAAACAGTATATGCCAGGCGGCAGGTTTTGTCAAACGCGAATTTGAGGGCGATTTGTCACGGACTTTTAACGAATCGTGCTGGTAGTTGAAAACAAAAAACGCGAGGCGGAAGAAAATTCTTATTCCTTTTCGAACGAGAACTTACCGCGAGAAGCCCATCTACAATTTTGTAGATTTTTTGATGAATCGTGCAGGGTGGTCCAATTGTAGAGGCGACGTTGATCGCCGAGCGGCGCTGAGCCGGGGCCGGCTGGGGAAAGGTCGGGTTGGCAATTGAATACAGGAGAGCAAGATATGGGATTTGAGCTTGATATCTTTGACGATGAGCAGCTTGACGCCGACTACATCGAGTGGCTGGTTGATACGCAGTCGGTCGATACCCAGAGACATTTCGGAAAGCTGTGGGACTACTACGCCAACCCGAGAATCGAGGCGACGGGCGCCGGCGCTTCCGAGCGCAAGCTGAACGAATCCGGCCGCTGTTACGTGCAGGCTCAGGAATACGGCCTGCCCGCCAGAATCACCGGCCTCGTACATTCAGCTCACACGGGGGTCTTCGGGGCAAGGCCCGTCAGCCAGGTGCAGCGGAAAGAAGTTGTCATCGAGAACGACATCGCGTGGCGGGCGAACGCAACCGTCGATTTTCTCTTCGGCAAGCCCATTACTTTTGTTTCCAAATCGCCGGATGAGCCAAAGCGTGCAGAAATTGAGAGCGTTCTAAAGGCTGTGTTTGCGGCCAACGGCGGGATAGGATTTCTCCAGGATATGGCGGTGCTCGGAAGCGTGTACGGCTTTGTCGATTGTTTCGTCAGGCCTGACGATGAAATCATCGAACGCGTCACTTCCTCCTCCACCCAAACCCTCTTACTCGATGATGTGCTGCGATTGGCACAGGCAATCGACCTCGAGCTGATTGAAGCGCCAAGAGCACTGCCTGTTCTGGATGAAAATGACTACAAGAACACGCTTTACTATGTGCAGCACTTCTGCCAGAAGAAAAACGCCCTCAGCGGGAAAAGCTCGTTTCTGGCGAGGCTGCTGTCGGGCGGTAAGCGAGGCGGCCAGGGACCGCAGGTCGTGGCCGTAACCGAGATTACTTCCGCAGACGCATGGCAGCGATATGAGGATAAGCAACTCGTCGCACAAGACTTCTTGCCCTGGGGCTTTCTGCCGGTCGTGCATATTCAGAACATCGCTCAGCCTTACTACTACGAAGGGCTCAGCGACGTCGAGCCGCTGATCCCACTGCAGGATGAGCTCAATACCCGATTGAGTGACAGGGCCAGCAGGATTACGTTCCAGTCGTTCAAGATGTACCTGGGCAAAGGGATCGAGGGCTTCGAGGATAAACCCGTCGCGCCGGGCAGGATGTGGTACACAGACAACCCGGAGGCGTCGATCGAAGAGTTCGGGGGCGACGCCGCAACGCCCAGCGAGACCCGGCACATCGCCGAGATCAGAGAGGCAATGGACAAAGTCAGCGCCGTGACCCCAATTGTAGCCGGGGTCTTGAACAACAAGGTTGGCAACCTGACAAGCGCTGTGGCTCTTCGGCTAACGCTCATGGGAACGCTCTCGAAAACCGAACGAAAGAGATTCACCTACAGCGAGGGACTCAGGAAGATCTGCCAAATGGTTCTGGCGATGCTCGATGCCGCCAACATCTACAAGACTTCTGAGACGGACAGGCAGGTCGAGATCATTTTCCCGAGTCCGTTGCCCGAGAACACGATGGAAAAATTGAAGGAAGCCCAGATCAAGAAAGAGCTGGGCGTACCGACCGAGCAAGTGCTCAGAGAGTTGGGATACGAGAATTCATAGTGCAGAAAGGAAGAGTTTATGAGTCCGATTGAGACGCAGGATGTTTTGTCAGAAGACATCGCAGGGGCAGGTGACAATGATAGCACCAGGCTTGTCCCTGTCGCCGAATCCATCCGCTATCGCAAAAGGGCGCAGAGCGCTGAGAAGAAACTTGAAGTCCTGGCCGAGCAGTTGGCCCAGGCACAGACGCAAACCGCACAGCTCTCGGAGCAGTTGAACAGCGTCCAAGCCGAGCAGAAGCTGGTCCGGCAGTTGGCCGCCGCGGGAGCCGTCGATCTGGAAACGGCAATGCTCATTGCCAAGGCCAGAATGCAGGGCCAGACTCAGGTGGATGCAACCGGCGTGATCGAGCAGTTGAAGAAGGAAAAGCAATATCTGTTCGGCGGCGCAGGTGCAGGCGCCGCGCCGGCAAAAACCGCCGGGGCCAGGGACCGCCTGACAAGCAACGAAACGATCCTCGAAAGGGCCGCAAAGAAAGCAGCCACATCCGGCAGCCGAGCCGATTTGCACGAGTACCTGAGACTGCGAAGAAACTTTCTATAGCGTGCGACACTTCGTGTGCAAAGGTAACAAGAGAATATGGATTCCTGCTTCCGCAGGAATGACAGATACATCTAAAGGAGAGTAAGAACATGGCATTTACAGGAAAAGCAACGTATTCCGCTGGAACGACCCTGCCGGAATTGGCCGAGGACGTTTGTGATTTGATCGGGATTATTTCGCCATACGAGACGCCCTTGCTGGACGCTCTCGGCAACCCGATGCGCGAGGCCACCAGCACGCATCACGAATGGCTCGAAGATGAGCTGCTTCCCAACAAGGACGCGATCAACGACAGCACGTTCACGGACCCCGCGGCCGACACGGATTTTGTTGTCGATAACGGCAGCCGGTTCCGCGTGGGCGACCAGATTCAGGTCGAGGGCAGTGAGGAGTTGATGCTCGTGACCGGCGTCGCAACCAATACGCTGACGGTCGTGCGAGGCTACGCCGGCACCACGCCGGAGAACCTGGCCGACAACAAGGTGATTAACATTCTCGGCAATGCCGCTCTCGAGGGAGCCGACAAGCCCGGCGCCAGGTTCACCAATCGCGCCCGGTGCGGCAACTACACCCAGATATTCACCGCCACCGTCGAAGTCAGCGGCACGGATATGGCGGCGAGCCAGTTGGGCCTGGCCGACGAGATGGACTATCAGAAGCAGGAACGGCTGCGAGAGATGATTCGCGACCTGGAGAACACCGTGCTCAACGGCGGCCGGCCGGCGAGCAACCCCGAAGGCAGCGATGCGGTCAGAAGGTCGATGAGGGGAATCGTCCAGCATCTGGCAACGAACGTCTTCCACACGGGCGATGCGGGCTTCCCGAGCGGGACCGATCTGGACGAGGCCAAGATCAATTACGTGCTGCGGAAAATCTGGGAGAACAGCAGCGGCAACGTGGATCTGATTGTCGTCGGCGGTTTTCAGAAGCGAAAGATCAATGCGTTCTGCGCGGACAGCCGAAGCTACGGAGCCAATGACACGACTTTCACCGATATGGTCAGCATCTACGAAAGCGACTTCGGCATTTGCAGAATCGTCACGACCCGCTGGATGCCGCAGGATGCTGCGCTGCTGCTGGATTCATCTCGCATCAATGTGCTGCCCCTGGCCGGACGGAGTTTCCACTTCAAGCCTCTGGCCAGCGCCGGCGACTACGAGTGCGGCGAGCTGATCGGCGAATATACCGTTGAGCTCAAGAACGAAGCCGCTCACGGCCTGATTCGTGATCTGAGCATCAGCTAAGTATTCAGCCCCGCAATACATCGCGGGATTTTGTGCGGATGGAATCCCGCGCCAAACGCGGGATTCCGTCCTCGCAAGGAGAAGAACAAAATGGTCAGTTTCTCAAACGATGTGGACATCTTGAAATACGAACCGATCCTGTTCGGAGAGCTGCATCTGCCGTGGCAGGTCGTGGCGGCGGGAACGGGCGGGACA
>DATKWR010000684.1:0-10695 GCA_035529475.1 Sedimentisphaerales bacterium
AAGATAGTCCAGTTGCGGCGTGCGAGCGCCCAGTGGATCGTGACGAACGCGGGGATTGTCGATGTTTCCGAAAAAGGGGCGGATAGTCCCGGACGCCGAGAGTCGAACTGCGCGCGTGCGCTTGCGAATTGCGTTCGGCTCAGCGGGATCAAGCGGCGGTTTGCCGTCTGCGGGGTGGGGGGGCAGGAGGTGGCCGTGCGCAATTTCGAGTTTCCCGCCGTGCCGCCCGATGAGATCGACCGGGCGGTCGAGCTCGAAGCCAAACAGGTCTGTCCCTTCAACGCCAGCAGCATCGCCGTAGATTATCACGTGATCCCCAACGGCAAAGGCAAAACGACAGGGTACCTGGTCGTCGCCGCGGGGCCTTTGGTCAAATACAAGAGCCGGCTGGCCCAAAAAGCCAGGCTCGACTGCGTCCTGATGGACGCCGACGCGCTGGCACTGCTGAATTGCTTCAGGGAGCTTGAAAAGCCGTCCGATAATCACGGCGTGGCGATTCTGAACGTCGGGCACTTGGAGACGACGGTGGCCGTCGAGGGCAACGGGGGCTGGCCTTTCGTGCGAAGCCTCAACTACGCCGGCGACAGCATCATCCGCTCGATTGCCGCCGAGAACGACGCGACGCCCGAAGCGGTGAAGGCGGCGTTTGCCGGCGACCCGAAGGAACTGCCGCAGCCGATGCGCGAGAGCTTCGAGCGGGCCTGCGAGCGGCTGATCAACGACATCACCAAGACGGTCCGCTACTACGGGGCCCAGGAGGGGTCGTTCGACATTCGCAAGGTGCTGGTTTGCGGCGGATTTGCGCTGCTCGCAGACATGGTGAAGCTGTTGAACAAGAAGCTTGCGATAGAGGCGGCGTTGTGGAACCCGTTCGAGAAGATGCGTTTGCAGGTCCCTCGCAATCATCGCGGGGCGCTGCTGAAGAATATCCTTCGCCGGAGCGGCCCGTCCCTGGCGGTCGCCGCCGGACTGGCGATGAGGAGCATCTAATATTTATGATTTATGATTTGCGATTTTCGATTTACACTGCTTATGATTTATTTCTCTGTGTCCTCTGTGCCCTCTGTGGCTAAAGACCAAATAGACTTGCTCTGTGGCTGAACTTGTTTTGAGATTCAGGATTTTATGCACACGATAGACTTGCTCAAGGGTGAAGGGACTCCGGCGAAGGCGACGTTTGGCACGGTCTGTCTGGTCGCGGCGATCGTGGTTGTGCCTATCCTGGCCGGCTCGGTCATGGCGGGCCGGTATCTGCAAAACCGGGAAGTCATCGCCATCGACCAGGAGGCCGTCACCAGGGCGCAGGAGGTGATCGAGCGGCACAAGGGAGACGTGGCGTTCAAAGAGCAGATGGAGCAGCGGCAGGCGGGCGTCAACGCCAAGCTGGCCGAAGTCAAATCGTGCCTGGGCGGCTACGTTCAGTGGTCGCCGGTGCTGGTGACGCTGGCGGAGAACATGCCGGCCGGGATGGTCATGAGCCGGCTGGCGGCCGAGACGCGACAGAGCAGGCAGACCGTGCTCAAAGACAACGATCCGAACCAGCCCGTGAACGTCACGATCTCGAAAAAGGTGCTGGTTCTGGACCTGGCCGGCAGCCCCGGCGGCAACTATGACGGTGTCGTTCGAGCGTATGGCGACCGTCTGAAAAGCGCGCCCGTACTCGGACCGCGGCTGGAGAATATCGTGCACTCGCAAAAGCCGGGAGAATTCGGGGACGTCAAGACCGTTATCTACACGATGGAACTTGTATTCAAAGCGGGGTCGTAGCGGGTCTATTATGAAGTCGGTTTACGGAAAATATCTCAAGGCGGGGGCCATTGTTTGGGCGGTCTGTTTTGTCGTGTTGTTCCTGTTCTATCTGATCGTGCTCGGCCCGCAGGAGCAGCTTCGCGCACGGACGGAAGAGCAGCTCGCGGAGGAGCAGCGCCTTGCCCAGGCGGCGACCGAGGCGGCCCAGGAGAAAAACAAGATCCGCCTGATGGAGCAGGTGCAGGAAGCGGGCCGGACGCTGGAGCATTTCGTGATCGGGAAAAAGTCCACGGACAGCCTGACGCTGGATATCGGTGAGGTTCCCGGCCGGGAAGAGCTTCGTGCGTTCGGCATCTCCGCCGGGGGCAGTGAGGCGGTCATCAAGATGAACAACTGCAAGCACATCTCCGGCAGGCGGGTGACCGTCAGCTTCGCGTCGAGCTTCAATAAGTTTGCGGCGTTTTTGACCGCCCTGGAGCGGAATCAGCCGGTTATCATTATCGATACGTTTTCGATCACCCGCTCGCGGGACGAGACTTCGCCGCACAAGGTGGACATGGGGCTGGCGGTCCTGGTGGATGAAACGGGTCGGGGCGAGAGCGGCTGACGATGGACAGTCTTTTTGTGTAGATTCTTGCACGCAGGGCGTGTAAGCTTAATTCAGAGTTTTTGCAAAATCGAATTTAGGCATGCTTTTGGAAAGAAAAAATCTCTCGGTTCGATTTTTTTCTTTCGAAAACACGTGGCGGCAGACGTCGCGTGGAGAAATGCGTAACATCGAGATCGACAATAGGCTATGATACAGCATGCAATTATTTTCAGAAAATCGTGAAAACGGATTTTCTGAAATAATGTATGCCTAACGTCGATTTTGCAAAGATTCAACTTATTCATAGAAACATGAGAACGGTAGCCATAGCCAACCAGAAGGGCGGCTGCGGCAAGACAACAACGGCGGTGAATCTTGCCAGCGCGTTCGCGCTGGCGAAGCGCCGCGTCTTGCTGATTGACCTTGACCCGCAGTCGCACGCGACCATAGGACTGGGCCGGGACCCCGAGAGCCTGGACCGGACGGTCTATGATTTGTTTACGGACCCGAGCTCCTCGGCCGCGGCGCTGGCGATCAACAGCGTAATCGATGGGCTGTGGTTGCTGCCGAGTAATATTCTGCTCTCCGGCGTGGAATTCGAGCTGGCTTCAATGGAGGGCAGGGAATATGTGCTGGCCAGGAAGCTCAGAGAGGTGAACGGCTCTTACGATATCTGCGTGATCGATTGTTCGCCCTCGTTGAGCCTGCTGACCTTGAACGCGCTGGTCGCCAGCAATGAGGTCATCATCCCCGTACAGACACACTATTACGCCCTCGAAGGTCTGCGGCAGTTGCTCGAAACCGTGGACATTGTCAAGAAACGCTTCAATGAAGGTCTGGAGATCCGCGGGCTCCTGTTGACGTTCGTCGAGAGCCGGACGAAACTGAGCCGGCAGGTCCAGCGGCAGATGCGAGAGTTTTTCGGCGATCTGGTTTTCGACACGGTCATTCATAAAGACGTCAGGCTGGCCGAAGCGCCGAGCGCGCACGAACCTGTCTTCACATACGCCCCGGACAGCAAGGGCGCTGTTGAACACAAGATTCTGGCTGAGGAGATAGGCTGAGCGATGGCGAAGAAACGGACAGGACTCCAGAGCAATATTGCGTCGATTTTTTCGGGGGTTCCGATCCCCAAGAAAGGCCAGCCGGGTACTCCGGCGAAGCCGGACGGCTCGGATCGACCGAAGCTGCCGGCTCCGCAACCGAGAGTTCCGGCACCGCCGAGCTCCGTCCCTCCGGGAATCAAGCCTCTCGTTCAGCCGATTCCGGAGATCCCATCGGCAAGAGTTCCTCCGGCGATGGCGCCTGAACGAAAAATCAGTCAGGTCCCGAGCAAAATCCGCCGCCGCAAAAAGGCCCGAGCGTCCGGACCCGGTGAGGGCGTAAGCTCCACAAGGCAAAAAGTGAGTATTGCGCTGGTTTTGATTCTTTCGGTTCTTCTATTTGTTGTGCTCGCCAAGCCCTTTGGTGCGCCCAGGTCCGGCCCGGTCGCACCCGACAACATCGGGCCGGCGGTAGCCAATGTCTTACCCAGGGCAAACGTGAAGATTGACTGGCCCGTTCCGGATCTTTATCCTGCAGATCTGCGCGACCCGATGGCATCGGGCACGCAGGAGGAGATCGTGCCTCAGACGCCGAATGTCCTCATCGTTAAGGGCATAACGTACAGTGAAGAACGAAGGTTTGCGGTTATCGGGACACAGACCGTCCAGGAGGGTGATACCGTGGAGGGTACGGACATCAAGATCATCAGAATTAACCCCGATAACGTCGAGTTCGAGAAGGATGGTGAGCGATGGACGCAGAAGGTTGAAGACCAGAAGAATTGAAGATGGTTCGAGTGTAATTGTCATCGGCTTATATGAGAAAGGAGAATATTATGAGAAAGTATTGTGAATCGAAACAGGTGAAGATCCTTGCCGTTTTGATGGTGATCCTGGGGCTCTGCGCGGCGAGCTTTACGCAGGGTGCCGCCGAGCCTGCCGCGGACAAAAAAGTGCCGACGGCGGTGGACCAGAAGATGCTCAAGAAGATCAGCGTGGAATTCCGGGACACGCCCATAGACGATGTCATTCGGACGATTGCCAAGCAGGTCGATCTGGACATCGTCAAGGGCCCGGATGTCACCGGGAATGTAACCGCCACTTTAACGGATGTCCCTCTGCAGGAGGCGCTGAGTCACATTCTGTCCGCCTACGGTGCCGGGTACGTGGCCAGTGAGAACATGATTCGAATCGTCCCTGCTTCACAGCTTACCGAGGAGACGGAAAAGACGGTGAGCAGGGTGTATCGAATCGTGTACGCGGATGTCACGGAAGCCGAAAAAGCCTTGACGAAAATCATGTCAAAGCGCGGTTCGATATCCTCCAACCCCGGAACCAGCAATATCATGATTATCGACACCGAAAGCAACATTGCGGCTATCGATGCTTATATCGAGGAAATAGACCGCAGGACGGCCCAGATTCTGGTCGAGGCGAGAATCTACGACGTAAGTAACACGGATTCACTTGACTTGGGGGTCAAGTGGCGTGCGGGGCGTAATACCGGATACAGCACAGGGCGCGGCACGGGACTAGATACGCTATTGCCCACCGGAGGTCCTGTGGCGGATACCCCGGGTTCGGCGTTGACGAATAGCGATCCATTTATGAGCGGTCGTTTTGGCACGAGTACCAACCAAGCGGGAGGGACAACGGGAACGCTGGACTTTGGCTTCATTACCAGGCATGTAGATATTGACATGTTGATGAGCGCAGAGCGCACTAAAGATGCGGCCAAGCTTCTTGCCAATCCGCGCATACTGGTGCTTGACAATGAGCAAGCCACTTTTAAGGCTGTCAGGGAAATCCCTTACCAGCAGCTTCAGCAGGGAGGATATCAGAGTTTCGGAACGACAGAGTTCAAAGACGTGGGTGTTGAACTGCGGGTAACACCTCATCTGGCGAAAGACGGCATGATTCGCCTGCGCATAGTACCTGTTTACAGCGTTTACATCGGGAACGTGGACCTGAGCTTGGCGGCAGCAGGCAACATTACGATGCCGCCGCCGATAGTTGACACTCGTGAAGCGGATACGATAGCGCTCGTGCGGGACGGGGATACCGTTGTGATCGGGGGCTTGCGAAAGGAGGAAGTCGCTCAGCAAATCAGCAAGATTCCGCTTCTGAGCGATATTCCACTTTTGGGCGCGCTCTTCAAGTTCGAGGGCGAAAAGACCATCAATAGCGAGCTGATTGTCTTCATTACGCCGCGGGTCATAGAGGAATCCCTACTGACCGAGAGTGAAGCTGAGCATCTAAGGCAGACCGAGATTCCCAGCCCGAAGCCGCCGTCGACAAAGATCGATCCTTCTACAAGGGAACTTAGGTAAGAATAGATCGAGGCAAAACGCTCGTGGAAACAGCGGGCGTCTGTGGCTGGAATAAGATGTTGCCCTCGGGTACGCACAGACCGCGGTCAGCAAATATATAATGCCCCATGGCACCTGAGGTGATGATTTTCATCGCTCGTTTTAAGCGTGGGGCAGGTGCAGCGATCGATGCTGTGCCTGCCCCGTGCTTGGGCATGGCTGTGCTTGCCCCGCAGGAGCGGAGAACGGGACGCAGGGATGCGGTTTTTCGATAGTAAACAGGAGTTCAAAAAGCAGGTGGAGGTTTGGTGATCTCCGAGTGATGTCAGATAACGTAGAAGGGGCCTTTGACAATGGTTGAGATAAAAAGTATATTAGCCCAGGCAGTCGAGAGGGAAGCGAGCGACGTTCATATCAATGTGGGGCTGCGGCCCATCATCCGGGTCAATACCGAGCTGATTGAGGCGGATTTCGCCGAAATCACGGATGAGGATGCACGAGAGATCGTTCGCCTGCTGATCGGGCCCGAGAAGTTCAGTATCTTCGAGAAGAGAAGAGATTTCGATTTCTCGACGAGCATCACGGACCCGGACCAGCGGTTCCGCGTCAACGCCCACTATCAGCGCGACACCGTGGCCATTGCGTTCAGGCTGATCTCGGACCGTGTCCCTTCGCTCGACGAATTGAATCTTCCGGAGAAGCTCAGGGAATTTGCCGATCTTCCAAGAGGCCTGGTACTGGTGACGGGACATACGGGAGCGGGCAAGAGCACGACGCTTGCTTCCACGATAGGGCTGATCAACACCAAGTACAGGAAACGCGTGATTACCATTGAGGACCCCATTGAATACTGGCTGGTGAACGACCAGTGTATGATAGAGCAGCGTGAAGTCGGTTCGGACTGCCCCGATTTTGCGACGGGCCTCAGACATATTCTTCGTCAGGATCCGGATATCATCATGGTCGGCGAAATGCGCGACCTGGAAACCACGAGCTTCACACTCACTGCCGCTGAAACCGGACATCTTGTCTTCAGCACGCTGCACACGCCCAACGCGTCACAGTCTATCGAGCGCGTCATCGACATCTATCCGGCGAATCAGCAGACCCAGGCTCGAACCATGCTGGCCAACGCGCTGCAGGCCGTCGTCTCGCAGACGCTGTTCAGGCGGGCGGATGAGCCCGGGATGGTGCCCAGCACGGAAATACTGCTCTGTACCGCCGCGGTCCGAAACTGTATCCGCGAGAACAGGATCTATGAAATACCCAACATTATCGAGACATCCCGGCGTTTTGGTATGCACACCATGGACAACAGCATCGCTGAGCTGTGTTTGAAGGGCTACATCGACAAGGAAGAGGCGATTCTGCGGGCGAGCAATCGCGCGAAAATGGAAAAGGCCCTGCAACTGGCCCAAAGACATTGAGGTCCGACGAGAGGGGGATGGCCGGTCTCGCGGAGCAGACGGCACACGAATTGTCTTCTATTCGTGGACCGGCGGAACATCGCCGGCGTGAGCTCACCGGATGTTTCTGAAGAAACTGATTAGCTCCTCCTTCAGACTCGCGTATTGTTCCTGGAAGTTCTCTCTGAGGTTTTGGGACTCACTTATGTCGCTCTCCAGATCGTAGAGTTCAAGGTCAGTGTCAGAGAGTTCATCCGCGATTCTCTCCCATCGTCCCCGGGGATTTTCGATGCTGCCAACGATCTTCCACTTGCCCCTGCGTGCAGCGACTTTGCCGGTAAGCTCCCAAAAGATTGTCCTCTCAGGTAGAGGAATTTTTCCTGCGGACAGAATGTGCTTCATCAGGCTTAATCCATGCACCGGGTTCTGGCCATTGGTTTTGGGAACGGCGACGCCGGCCGCTTCCATGATAGTCGAGAAGATGTCGAAATGCACAACCAGCTCATCTGAAACCACGCCTTCGGGGAACTTGCCCTTCCACCGCATTACGCAGGGAACCCTGATGCCGCCTTCGTAGGTACTGCCTTTGCCGTCGCGAAAAGGACCGTTGTTGCCAGGGTAGTCGGCCTTTGTCTGGTCCGTCATCAGGCAGGCGCCGTTATCGCTGAAATAAATCACGAGAGTGTTCTCTTCCAGTCCGAGCTCGGCCAGAAGGGCAAGCAGCCGCCCGACGCTGTGGTCCATGTGCTCAAGAACGGCGTTGTAATCTCGACGCGGAAAATCAACGCCTTTCTCCACATAACGCTGGAGCCATTCAGGCTTGCCGGAAGGTTTGGGTATATCGGCGCGCCAAAGTGGGCCATGGACGGCGTTGTAGGGGACATAGCAAAAGAAAGGCAGTCTCTTGTGGGCGCAGTCCCTGATGAAGGACATGGCTTTTTCCGTGAAGTAGTCGGTCAGGTGCAGGTCTTCGGTGTATGGCTGTCCGTTGTGTACCAGCCGGTGCATGGCGGTTACGTAAGGGTGGGCGCCGCCGAGAAAGCCGTAGAACTCATCGAAACCGCGGTCGTTGGGTGTGTTGGGCGACTGATAGCCCAGGTGCCATTTTCCGAATATCCCCGTCCTGTAGCCGGCTTTCTTGAGAAACTGGGGCAGGAGGGTGACATCGCTTTTTATACATCTCTCGCTTTCACTTGCTGACGATGGGCCTCTCCACATCCCGTTTTCCATCGAATATTGTCCGGTCAGGAACGACGACCTAGTCGGGCCGCAGAGAGGGTTGACGTAGAACTGGCTGAAGCGAACACCGGTCGCAGCGATTTGGTCCATGACCGGCGTTTCGACGTCGGTGTCCTTCCAGTTGCAGCTTGCATCCCCCCAGCCCTGATCGTCCGAAACGATCAGCAGAATGTTGGGCTTCGTCACCGGTTTCTCGACGGCGTCTATGCGCCGTGATACGGCCAGTGCCGTCGCTGCGGCACTGATGCGAAGAAGAAAATCACGCCGGTCGAGAGTTGCTTGCATTTTTGTACCTTTCGCACTGATGGGCGGGTCGAAACGTCCGTTACCACGCAACAGGCAGCCAGACGGTCATCTTCGGCTCGCCGCGGTTATTCCATGCGTAGTAGGGGATCATGGAGATTTCGGCCTGAGGACGCCGGACGTTGTCCACCTGCCGATAGGCGCCGATATCTTCCGTGGTTTGTTTTTCGATGACTGCTGCCTTCGTTTTCAGCACGGTCACGCCGCCGAGCAGATCGGGTCTGTATTGAATTGTCCATTCGGCATTGATGGGCAGACAGATGTCTTCAAACCGGACACCTGGCGGCAGGTCAACGGACTCGAGGCAATAGACGATCGGCCCGCGCATGACTGCCACATGATTGCGCGTCTGTTCCACAAGTGGGTCAGCCGTTATCGTTCGCACCGGCATCGGCAAATCAAGCTCGATGACGTCGCCGACCGTCCATTTTCGCTCAATAGCCGCATAGGACCCAGGCTCGCAGGGGACATTCAGCGTCTGAGTATTGACGGCGACCTTCGCGCTGTTCGCCCAGCCTGGAATTCGAAGCAGAATGGAGAATGTCTCGACAGGCTCAACCGCGTCGATGGTAATGCGTATTTTTCCGTCCCAGGGGTAGTCCGTCTTTTCGGAGAGCTTGAGTTTCTGTCCCGACGGCAGACTGCCGTCGAAGACATTTGCACCATAATGGTGAATCCACAAGCCTTGCGGGCCAACACTATAGAGATAGTTGTGCCACGATGCGACTGTACGCAGCAGGTTCGTGGGGCAGCAAATCATTTTCGTCCCGGGATTGGAACGGCCGTGCGTGTCGTTGCTGCGCAGCACGTGTTCGGGACCGTTCCAGCGCAGGGGATTGGTATAGGACCAGCCCTCGCCATCCACGTCGATGCCGGACAGAATCGAATTGAAAATGTTTCGTTCCATGATATCGGCGAAGCGCGCCTGGCCCGTGATGGCCAGCATCCGCCAGTTCCACATCAGGTTTCCGATCTGGCCGCAGGTCTCATTGTAGGCGGTATCATTGGGCAGCTCGTAGGGGGCGGCGATGCCTTCATGGATAGAGTCGCCGGCGATGATCGTCAGCTCGCCGGGGCGGAAGCTTCTCGCGGGGTGAGAGTGGTGCTCGGGACTGACGCCGCCGGTGACATACATCTTTTTTGTCACTAAATCGTTCCAGAGACGATCCAACGCGGACAGAAGTGTGTCGTCGCCGGTCTCCATATAGGCGTCGGCGGCGCCCGCGTAGAGATAAGTGAAGAATACCGCGTGGCCCACAACTTCGGTTTCCTTGCGGAGAGGGCGCCAGTTTTGGTTCAGGTCGCTGCCCTTGGCCACGGCGCCAGCCCATAGGTCCCGCCTGCCGTTTCCATAGCGGCTGCCGCGCCAGTCGATAAAGAAATTAGCCATGTCCAGATACTTCGTGCGGCCTGTTGTCCTGTATAGCTCGACGCCGGCCATGATGATCGAGGGGTTCATGGGAAAATCGGCCAGTTTGGGATCGCGCCCTTTGAACGTCTCATAGATGTAGTCGGCGGCTTTGCAGGCGACTTCAAGCAGTGTGTTCTTTTCCATGACACGGTGATGAATGCATGCCGCGGTGATCAGATGCCCCATCGTGTATAGTTCGTGATGACTGGGGTTCTGGAATCGCGGCCAGCCGCGGGCGATTGTCTGGGAGGCGATATAGCCGTCCCGCTGCTGAGCCTTGGCAATGACCTCGATGATCTGGTCCATCTGTCTGTCAAGGTCGGCATTGGCGGTAACAGCGTAAACGTAGCAGGCGCTCTCAAGCCACTTATAGACCCACGCGTCCTGCCAGTGGGTTCCCTTGAATTCGCCCTTGTCCATACCGGCGGCAATCCGCAGATTCTGTATCGCATGTCCGGCCTGCGGGTCCGAGGCCAGCTCCCAGAGACGGGGCAGTGTGACCTCGCGCGTCTGAGTGAACCGCATCGCCCAGAAACCTTCGGTCCAGCGAACGTCTTTCAGATCAACACTCTTGAGTTTTGCGTATGGGCTGTTCTGGTTCTCGATAACGCCATAGTCTCGATTGGCCGTCCCGGCGAGAGCCGAT
>DATKWR010000685.1:0-2423 GCA_035529475.1 Sedimentisphaerales bacterium
CGTTGACCACGCTCGTGGCTAAGTAGCCCTTGAGGCTTCCCGTGAGCTGAAATTGCCTCGCCAACCGCGCAAACGCCACAAAAGCGTCGTGCACGATGTCTTCCGCCTCGGCCTGCTCGCCCAGAAGGCCCTTCGCCAGCGTGAGCAGGCAGTCTTTGTACTTGTCATAGACCCGGCACATCGCGTCCTTGTCGCCGCGACGGCATTTCAGAACAAGCAGCTTGTCTTCCAGCATTGCAGGCCTGCCTCGTTACGTTCAAACTGACGATCGTCCATGTATAATAACGAACAAGCGGCGTGGTTTTATATAGCGGAACTTTTGCAAAATTGAAGTTAGGCATATATTATTTCAGAAAATCGGTTTCACGATTTTCTGGAAATAATTGGGGACCGTATCATAAGCCATTTTCGAGTCAGCCGTTACGCATCGTGTTTTAGAAAGAAGAAATTGAAGCCGAAGATTTTCTCTTTCCAAAAGTATGCCTAACTCAAATTTTGCAAAACTCTTGTTATATAAATGAGTCTCATTTTTTTCATAGGGCACTGGCAAGAATCAATCCTGCGCGTAAAAAGGGCCGGGCTAAAAATGCCCGGCCCGATGTGCACCAACCGCGTTTTGGATACTCATGCGGAATCGTCAAATTCCGCCGAAAATGGTCCAGCGTCCCGGCTGGTTATAAACTTGCCGGACGCCGAGCCGATCCAGTTTCCACTCGCTGATCTGCCCGTTCTTCCGGACTTCAACGGTGCATGGGACGACCAAGCCTTTCGTTTCAGGAATTGGATGCGGACCCGCCGGCCCGATAGAAATGATGCGAAGGACCTTGGTAGAGCCGAACATCTCCTGCATTTTGTCGGCGGGGATGCCTTCGAGCAATTGACCCGCTGCGGCGTAATCCTCGGCGATCAGCGCCGTGAAGAACCGCCGTGCCACCTCGACGGCAACCTCCTCGTCGGAAAGGTCGCCCTGCGCCAGCCCGACCTCCTGCGTTGTCTGGTCAACTCGCATGACATCAGCAGGAATCTCATCCTCCAAAGTGAACAATCGAGGGTCGATAGCCTGATTGTAGTCGTGGAACTCCGTCCGGCCCACTTGTTGATACTCGTCGTCTTTCAATTGGAAAACCTCCATGGCGGTGACGAGCTTAGTGGCCCGGTCAACCAGTAGCACGACCCGTCTGCCCGGACGTGAGCCTTCAGGCTCGTATGTGGCTGTTACGGCAATCGACTGGGTACTGTCGGAAGGCTCGTCAATTTCTACCTTTACCTTGCCCTGTTTTTCCTGCTCATAGAGCCGTTCCATAGCGGGCCTTGGGTCAACCTGACGCGCCAGTCCCAGCATCTGCTCCGCAAACTGCTGCTCGCTTACGGTTAGCAGCCCGTTCTTCTTCTTGAACCAGATTTGTGCTTTGCCGTCTTGCCAGATGACTATTTTCGCTCCGTCGGAAGGCGAGTCCCATTCGGGCATATAGGCCCGGACACTCTCGATTTGGCCCTGTTCGTCGAATTGGAGCCAGAATTCCTTCGGCTCATCTTCGCCGGACTTGAAATCTGTGATACGAAGCGAATGGACCGTATGGTTGGCTTCGACGGTCTGTCCGAGGGCGTACGCGGCGGGTGTTGTCTTATCCAGGACGTTGATGGACAGCCCGATGGCCAAGATGATCACCGCCGCAGCGGCTAACTTTGTGATTGGACTTTTCATGATATTACTCCTGTAATGGGGCCGGTGCGAAGCCGGCACAGTTGTCTTTGACTCGGCCTGAGCACGCTGTATCTTCTCGAAGATGGCTTCATGCCTATCGGGGTTCGTGCTCAGCGTTGCTTGCTGAAAATATCTCTTTATGTCTTCTGCGGATTTCATGCTTCTACCTCGCTATTGAGCAATGAGCGCAGTTTGTCAATGCCATATCTGTACCGGCCATGAACGGTGCTGACGGACGTTTTCTGCAAACCGGCAATTTGGTGAAAGGTCATGTGTTCTCCCGTGCGTAGCGTGATGACTTCTCGTTGCTCGTAAGGCAAGCATGCCATCGCACTACGCAGGTGCTCCAGTTGTTCGCTAAGAACGGCCCATTGGTCGGGGCGTCCGGCAACAGACGGCACATGTTCGGCCTCATCGAGACTCTGCACTCTGCGGCGTCCGTTGTCACGCCGCTGGTTTCGAACGCCGTTCAAGGTGCTGGTTGTCAAATAGCTTTTCAAGCTGCCGGACAGACCGAACCGACTGGCCGATTGGGCGAAATGAACAAACACGTCCTGGACAATGTCTTCGGCTGTATCCAAATTGCCGGTCAGCACGACGGCCAGCTTGAGCAGGCGGCTATGATACTTGTCATAGATCCGCCGCAGGGCTTCGCGACTTCCCCGCTTGAATTTCCAGATAAGCAGCTTATCTTCCATTACCCTATTACACACCGAAG
>DATKWR010000686.1:0-8771 GCA_035529475.1 Sedimentisphaerales bacterium
CTGCCCGGCGATTACGACGACGAAGGCTTCTATCGGCGCATAAAAGCTCGATTGGCCGAGTTGAGTCAAAAGCATAACGTCCATGAAAGTGTGGTGTTCTACCTGGCGGTCCCTCCCGCTGTTTACCCCGTCATCGTCGAACATCTTAGCGCGGCGGGGCTGGCCCGTCCCAGCGGACCCGATGGCAACCAGAAGATCAAGCTTGTCGTCGAAAAGCCTTTCGGCAAAGACTTCCCCAGTGCCGTCGATCTGAACCGCCGTATCAGCCGCTGTTTCGGCGAATCTCAGATTTACCGAATCGACCACTATCTCGGCAAGGAAACGGTCCAGAACATTCTGATGCTGCGGTTCGCCAACGCCATCTTCGAGCCGGTCTGGAACCGCAATTACATCGACAATGTCCAGATTACCATCGCCGAAACCGTGGGGGTCGAGCACCGGGCGGGGTACTACGATACCTCCGGCGCCCTGCGGGACATGTTCCAGAATCACATGCTCCAGATGCTCGCACTGGTGGCGATGGAACCGCCGATTTCCTTCGAGGCGGACCGTATTCGTGATGAGAAGGTTCGGCTGCTGCGCTCGATTCGACCCTTCGATCCGAACCGCCTGCGAGATTTCTGGGTAAGGGGACAGTACGGCCCCGGCTCAATCGACGGCATACAAGTCAAGGGATACCTGGACGAAGCGGGAGTAACCAAAGGTTCGAGGACCGAGACGTTCGTCGCCACAAAGCTGTTCATCGACAACTGGAGATGGCAGGGTGTTCCTTTTTATTGCAGAACGGGTAAGCGGCTGGCCGCTAAGGACACCGAGATTGCCATCACGTTCAAGAAGGTCCCGTATTCGCTGTTTTCCTCAGCCGGCCTGGACAACTTGCCCTCCAATGTCCTGCTGCTCCAAATTCAGCCGGAAGAAGGAATATCGCTTCGCTTTCAGGCCAAGCGGCCCGGATCGAAGCTTTGCATGAGCACGCTCAATATGAGATTCAGCTACAGGGGCGTTTTCTTCGCCGAAGCGCCCGAAGCGTACAGGAGACTGCTGCTCGATTGCATGGTCGGCGACCAGACACTCTTCACCCGGCAGGATGACGTCGAGGTTTCCTGGCAGCTCTTGACGCCTATATTGCAGTCATGGGAACGGGATGCGTCGGCCCCGCAGGTGTACCCCGCCGGCAGCGAGAGTTTTCCCGAAGCGGACCGGCTCGCCGAAGCCGACGGGCGCAAGTGGCGAAGGCTGATGCAGATATGAGAAACCGCTGCTGCTATTGACATCGGGAGATGCCCTACAATGGAAGAACGAAAAACGCAAGCCAGAGCATCTTATGACGTCTCCATCGTCAGGCCCCAGATGCGCAACGAGGATTTCAAGATTCGAGGCCGGGACATGGAACCAGCTCGATTGAAGGCCATCAACAAGGGGCTGCTGACCCTGCACACGTTGGAACTGATGGCCATGACCATCTATAAGTTCCAGCTCACCCGGCAGAAGTCCGAGTTGAATCGACAGCTCATCGCGGCGATGTGCAACGAGATGACGCACTACCAGGATTTCCAGGTCAAGCTCTATGAGTTCGGCTTGCGACCCCGGCTGACGCGATGGGCGTTTTGGCTGGTCGGTTTTGCGTTTGGCTTCGGCTCCAGATTGCTGGGTCAGCGCGTCCTGCTCAAAACGAGCGTCTGGGTGGAGAGCAAAGCCGTTCATCATTATGCCGAGCTGCTTAGAACGATCGACTGGGACGAAGAAACCCGCAGGGTTATCGAGAAGGACCAGGCGGACGAAGACGGGCATATTAACAAGTGGAAGAAACTCCTGGACGCGCAAGCCAATTAGACGATGGAATCTCAAAACGTGCTGATAGCGTTTGGGTTGACGTTGCTCGCGGGTTTATCCACCGGGTTGGGCAGCGCTTTGGCCTTCTTCGCGAAGCGCACAAATACAAAAGTTCTTTCCGCAGCCCTGGGCTTCTCTGCGGGGGTGATGATCTACGTCTCATTCGTGGAGATGTTTCCCAACGCAAAAGACAGCCTCGTGGGCGAGCTGGGACGGGTCACGGGGTATTGGGTCACCGTGCTGGCCTTCTTCGGCGGAGTCGTGTTCATCGCCATTATCGATAAGCTGGTGCCCTCATTTGAGAACCCCCACGAGATTCACAGGGCAGAGGAAATGGATGCGCCGGAGCTGGCGGCCAAATTCAAGAAGCTGTATCGAATGGGTCTATTCACGGCGCTGGCCATCGGCATCCACAACTTTCCGGAAGGACTTGCGACGTTTGTCAGCGCGCTCAAAGACACAAAACTTGGAATCGCCATCGCCGTGGCTATAGCCATCCATAACATTCCCGAGGGCGTTGCCGTCTCCATCCCGATATATTATGCAACGGGCAGCCGCAAGAAGGCATTTGTTTATTCGTTTCTCTCAGGCGTGGCTGAGCCGGCAGGCGCACTCATTGGATACGTCATTCTCTTCGCGTTCCTGAACGACGTCGTGTTTGGGGTCCTCTTTGCCGCAGTTGCGGGGATCATGGTGTTCATCTCCCTCGACGAGCTGCTTCCGACCGCCAGAGAGTACGGCGAGCATCACCTGTCCGCCTACGGCCTGGTGGCGGGCATGATGGTTATGGCTTTGAGTTTGCTCCTGTTTCTGTGAAGTGCTGCTTCATTGAGTATAGCAGGCCCTTGAAAGAAGTTGGACTGTGGCTATGATTCGCAAGTTTCTCAGACCCGGTGAGTTTTGCATCGTCACAGAGCCCGCGATTCTGGAGACGCTGGTCGGTTCGTGTGTCAGCGTGTGCCTGTATAACCTCAGGAACGGCTGCGCGGCGATGAGCCATTTCCTTCGCGACCGGCCGGCGCAAGGCGGCACCGTCGATATCGGAGAGTTCGGCAGCACGTCCACGAAGCACATCATCGCCAGGCTCACGGCCATCGACGATGCACCGGCTCATTACAAAGCCATGATTTTCGGCGGTGCGGCGATCCTCAAGACCGAAAGCGGCCGGTTGGACATCGGCGCCAAGAACGTCGATATCGCAATGAAAGTTCTGGCGGATGCCCATATCCGGGTCGCTCACAAGGAAATTGGCGGCCGGCGGGGCCGGCGCGTGACATTCGAGACCGAAACCGGCACGGTAAAATGCCGCTTTGCCGGTGACGTCGGACGGAAACTCAGGGGCTAAGATGCCGGTCGCAACAGAACAAATAAGAGAACGTGGCCCTTTGGCGAACAGACTGTGGACCCGAGTCAAGCTGGCCCTGGAGCGACTGTACAAAAAGTACAACCGCCGTGAATTGATACGCCCCGACCCGCTGCAATTTGTCTATCGGTATTCCGAGCCGGCGGACATGGAGATTGCCGGCCTTCTGGCCGCGGTCCTTGCCTACGGCCGAGTCCGGCAGATAGAGAAGAATCTGAATCGCCTCTTTGAATACGTGGGTAGAAGTCCCTTTGAATTTGTGCGAGATTTTGACGAGCGAAAAAGAGCGCAACTGAGCGATTTCAAGCACCGCTTCACGACCGGCGACGACGTAGCCGACTTGCTGGAGTTGCTGCGAGACGTCTTGAGTCAGTTCGGGAGTCTCGAAGCGTATTTTCTTCAGGGATACGGGGCGGGTGACAAGAACGTGATTCCCGCCTTGTCCCACTTCTGCAACTCACTCTGTGAGGCCCATGCCCAAAAGCACGGGCGCCGGGTCGGAAGGGGCCTGATGTATCTGCTGGCCAGCCCGACACGAAACAGTGCGTGCAAAAGGCTCAATCTTTTCTTACGGTGGATGGTGCGGGACGACGACGTGGATACCGGGCTGTGGAAATCCATCGACAACGCTAAACTCGTTGTCCCCGTTGACGTACACATGGGCAGGCTGTGCAGGATTCTTGGCCTTCACAGCCGAAAAACGATTTCTCTGCGCACGGCGATAGAAATAACGGAAGGTTTCGCGCAAATCGAGCCAACCGACCCGGCCAAGTATGACTTCTCGCTTTCCCGCATTGGCATCGTGGAAAATTGCAATGGGACGCATCGGCTCGATTGCCGCGAATGCGAGCTGCTTGAATTTTGCCGCCGCGGCGCGTAGGATTGAGGTAATTGAGAACGATGTGGAGAGCTTATGTCGAATAGCTGTAAGAAACACAAGGTGAAAGTGCTTTTTCTCTGTACAGGAAATTCCTGCCGGAGCCAGATGGCCGAAGGCTGGGCAAAGCACCTCAAGCCCGACGTTATCGAGGCGTACTCCGCGGGCGTCTGGCCCGTCGGAGTCAGCTCCAGGGCGATTGCGGCCATGGCCGAGGCGGGAGTCGATATTTCGTCGCACAGGTCCCGGCATGTGAGCGATTTTGAGGGCATCGACTTCGATTATGTGATAACATTATGCGGCAACGCAAAAGAGCAATGTCCCGTATTCGGCGGCAAAGCCAGGCTGGTGCATGTGCCGTTCGATGACCCGATGGCAGCGGTGGGCAGTTCGGAGCGAGTCATGGCCGCGTTTCGACACACGCGGGACCTGATACGGGCCTTCGTTGAAACATTGCCCGAGACCCTGAGAAGCGATCTGTGAACGTGAAAGAGCAGGAGTTGACGACAATGAATGCCGAGCAGTTGGAAAAGTACTCATCAGCCGTCACGCTTTCGGACATGGAAGTCTTTGTCTTTCCGGAGCTGATGTACAGCCTGGTTCTGGCCAATATCATGAGCCCGGTGATTTGGCAGTGGCGGCAGATCGACTGTTTCAAGAAACTGGAGGGCAAGAGCCCCTACAGAAAACTGATGCGTCTGAAGCAATTCATCATCGACGAATACGAGTTCAATCTCGATCTCGAAACCTGGGGGCTGACGGACAAGGACACAGAGATCAAACGTTTCGAGAAGCTCATCTCGCCCGAGGATATCGCCGCGAGCAACGCGCTGTTCGGTTATCACGGCGACAAATACTACTTCGACGTGGACATCCGGCGGCACTTCGGCCTGGACAAATATGACCGCAACGTCATCCCGTACTGGAAAACCGAGACGGTCGAGGCGATGAATGCATTCCGCCTCAAGGAAGGCTACAACACGGGTGCCGGCGAGTGCGTGTCTCTGGCCGCACTCTATGCCGCGGCGGCGTTTGTCATCTGCGGAATCCCCCTCGACGATATCTACATGATCCTGACGCCGCTGCACTCGCAGAACTTCATCGACCTGCAGGACGGCATCCTAACCAACAACAGAAGGCTCGTCACCAGGACGATGTGGTTCAACGGCACCGCCATTTCGAACAAGGCCCAGCGGGCCCTTCGCAACGAAAACGTGACCATCGTTGCCCACAATACGGGCTATATCCACTGCCTGTATAAAGATGCCACAATCGACAAGCAGCGCTATCAGCAATTCACCCGGAAGCTCGATGCCTACCTGTCTGCGGATGTGCAGCTTCCTGTCTTTGCCAGTTTTCTGCGGTCCAGCCACCCGTACCAGAAGTTCTTCCAGGTCTGCCGCGACTGTCACGGGCAGCCGCAGTTCCTCAAAGCGGAGGTCCTGTTCCACTACGAGCACGGCAGTAATTACAGGGTCGCCGACGAGACCTTCGACAAACTGATCGCCGAGGTGTCCGATGAGGATTTCATCCCGTATCAACTGCCGGGAAGAATTCGCTGCGATCAGCTCGGCGATTTTCTGCAAGCGCACAAACCCGACGTCAGAACCGCCGAGGGCAAGGCCGCCTTCAGGAAATTCCTTGAGCCGGTCATGCCCAATAGCGAGCAATTTGTGAATGAATTGGCTGATTTTGTGCATACGCAGGCCAGGCTGCCGGCCCACGACGAGAATTTCCTGCCTCCCGACCCGCTTGAAATATCCGTCGAGTACAGCCGGGAACAGATTATCGACTACCTCCGGAGCAAACGCCGCAGCAACACCACGGCCGATCTGGCGTTTTACGCCTATCGAGACATGGAAACCTGCGACTGGGCCCCGTTCATCAAAGCCGCGATCGAGCGCAACCCCGTCTCGATCGCAATGGCCGGCCAGATGCCCCCGGACCAGGTTTACGAGTGGATCGAGCAAATGAACACTGCGTCAATCTATGACGGCGCCCGATTGGCCCAGCCGGACGAGGTGGCCAACTACGGGACCGGTGATGGGCTTGAAAAAGCCCTCGTGCTGGCCAACATCATTCGCAAAAGAAACCCCGAACAACAGATCGAGATAGTGGCTCAACGTGATCTGGTCATGTTGAAAGGACCGGGCGAATACCGCTTCGCCTCGTCCAAAGGTTTCGAGACGACCCTCTGGATCCCCACAGCCGGCACAGGGCCCGTTGTCTAATAATCAGAGATTATACCTGATATATATCTCTTGTGCATACCAGCACTTGTGAAAATCGCATGTTTTGGTGTTGACGAAGCGAACAAATAGGACTATAATGGTCGTATATAAAGTCGCGGGGCGTCTTTTTCTAAGCCTGCCGCAGCAGAGTATCTAAAGTGTCGCTAATCGAGGTGCAAACAGATGGCTTTACGCAACATTGTGAAAATAGACGAGGAAAAATGCAACGGGTGCGGGCAGTGCGCCGCCGCCTGTGCCGAAGGGGCTATCCAAATCGTGGATGGCAAGGCCAAGCTGGTCAGCGAGGTCTATTGCGACGGCCTGGGCGCGTGTATCGGGCATTGCCCCGAAGACGCCATAACCATCGAACCGCGGGACGCCGCCGATTTCGACGAGGAAGCCACCAAAAAGCATCTGGCTCGGCAGAAAAAGGCCAAGGCTGCGAGCAATTTCGTCTGTCCAGGCGTGGCGGCCCAGCAATTGAGGCAGAGGACCCACGCGACTGAGCCAACGGCGGCAGCAAATGTCCCATCTCAACTCGGGCAATGGCCCGTTCAGTTGAAGCTCGTTTCGCCCCACGCGCCGTATTTTGCCAACGCCGACCTGCTGCTGGTCGCCGATTGCGTGCCTTTTGCGATGGGCGACTTTCACAGCCGATTCCTGAAGGGCCGAAGCATCGCCGTGGGATGTCCAAAGCTCGACGACGTGCAATTCTATATCGAAAAGCTGGCTGCGATATTGCAGGCTAATAAGCTCAACAGCCTATCCGTTATCCATATGGAGGTCCCTTGCTGCTCCGGGCTGACCCACATTGCACGGCAGGCCATTGCGAAGAACAAAATTGAAATGGCCTTTGAAGATGTTACAATCGATCTTCATGGCAATGTCAGTCAAACGCAAACGGTCCGGTGTTAGGACCTTCGCAATGGCAATGGAACGACAAATTGAGTAAGGCAAAACCAATGGCGAAATTCTTGCACAAGAATAATCCGAGCGATGGAAACCACTCCTTGTCCACGCGGTCGATACATGCAGGCGAACCGAGAAGAAAGTACGCTGACTCTCTGACCACGCCGATTGTTCAGACATCTACGTTTACATTCCAGGATTCGCAGCACATCGAAGACTACACCAAGAAGGGAAAAGAGCACTTCGAGTACGGCCGGTACGGCAACCCCACCGCGAAGATCGCCGAGAAGCGCCTCGCCGACCTCGAAGGCGCCGAAGACTGCGTCGTGTTCACGTCGGGAATGAGTGCCATCACCACCACCATTCTGACCCTCGTTCAATCGGGAGACCACATCGTCATTACCGACGACAGCTACAAGAAAACGCTTGAGTTTTGCCGGTCGTACCTGAAGCAGTTCGGCGTTGAGTGTACCATTATCCCCTTCGGCGATTACGAAGGCCTCGATCGCGCGATCAGAAAGAATACGCGCTTCATATTCTCCGAATCGCCGACCAATCCGTACTTGAATGTTTTCGATCTGGTCAAAATCAAGAAGATTGCGGACAAACATCACGTGCTGACGCTCATCGACAGCACGTTTGCCACTCCGCTGAACCAGAGACCGATCGAGTTCGGAATGGATCTGGTCCTGCAAAGCTGCACGAAATACCTCAGCGGCCATAACGACATCCTGGCCGGGGCGGTGCTGGGCAAGACCGAACTGGTCGAGAAGATACGCAATCTTCACAAGTCGATGGGCGGCCTGATTGACCCGCACTGCTGTTACATGCTGCTGCGCGGCCTCAAGACATTTGCTCTGCGCGTAAAGAAGCAGAACGAAATCGCACTGCAGGTCGCCGAATATCTCGAGAGCCACCCGCGCGTCAAGAGAGTTTATTATCCATTCCTGAAAAGCCATCCCCATTATGAAGTGGCCAAAGAGCAAATGAACGGCGGCGGGGGGGTGGTCACATTTGAAATCAAAGGCAACCTCGGCACCGCGAAACGTTTTCTCGATGCCCTCAAGCTGTGCTACATCGGCCCGAGCCTGGGCGGTGTCGAGACGCTGATTACGCACCCGGCCCTGGTGAGCTATTACGATTATACCCGAAAGGACCGCTATAAACTGGGGATCACTGATACCTTGTTCAGGCTGGCGGTGGGAATTGAAGACGTTGAAGATATCATAGCCGACCTTGAGCGGGGCCTTAACAACTGAATATCTTCCGTATCCTGTAGCGCGACACGGACGCGAGGATTTCTGCAATGGCTGAATATGCCAAAATGATAATGATGGATTTTTGCGCCACGGTCATCGAGATGGCGCCCTACCTGCTCTTTGGCTTTTTCGTGGCGGGGGTGCTCTCGGTGCTGGTCTCGCAGCGCATGGTCGAGCGGCACCTGGGCGGCAGGGGGCTGTGGCCTCTGCTGAAGGCGTCGCTTTTCGGCATTCCGCTGCCCTTGTGCTCGTGCAGCGTCATTCCAGTATCCATGTCGCTGAGAAAACACGGGGCCAGC